>DAIMGB010000159.1:0-1465 GCA_036724195.1 Thermoleophilaceae bacterium | reverse complement strand
GTGCTGCGGGTCACCGTGCAAGGCGTCGCCGTTGAAACCTACCCACCTAAACGGCAGGCGCGGGTGGTTCTGCCGCGGCTCGGCCCAGCGGGCCGCCTTGCCCACGAGCTTCCAGCTGCCGCCGGGGCCCGGCACGAGGTCGGTGGCCAGACCCAGCGGGTGCTCGCCGTGGAACTTGTGGCCGCTCGTGGCGTAGCCGGCCACCACGTGCACCCTGTAGCGCCGGATCAGGTAGAGCACGTCGGGAAGGATGCGGCGGTCGACCCTCGCGCCGCCCTGTCCCGGCACCCGCACGAAGCGGCCGCCGCCGGTCAGCGCGCGCAGGCGGCCGATCCTTCCGGCCGCGCCGTAATCCACGCGCTCGCAGGCGTAGTCGAGCGAGTCGAGCACCTCGGCGCGGACGCTGTCCTTGCCGTTGCCGCAGAGAATCGAGTCGACCTTCCTGTCGCGCACCGTGAGGCGGTCGTTGCCGTCGCCGCCATCGACCCTGTCGCGTCCGGTGCCGCCGTCAATCACGTCGTTGCCGGGGCCGCCGCTGGCGTAGTCGTCGCCGGCGCCGCTCAGCAGGCGGTCGTTGCCCGGGCCGCCCAGCAGGGAGTCGCCGCCATCACCGCCGTCGAGGGTCGCGCCCGGGACGGGCCCGAAGGTGGGAGCGGGCGCGAAGCTGAGGCCGTCCACGCCCGGGCCGCCGCGCACGGTGGCCGGCAGCGGGGCGTTCACGGTGACCGTATCGTCGAGGTCGCCGGCATCGATCTCCACGCTCGTGACCCCGGCCGCCGGGCAGCTGATCGCGCCGGAGCTCGCGTCGCGGGCGCAGCCGGCACCCGCGTTCAGCGGGGCGCCGCCGTCATTGATCGGGTAGGCGCCGCTGGAGGGATCGGCCGCCCCCACGAAGATGGCGTTTGTCTCACCCGGCGAGGCCAGCACGCGCAGCACGCCGCCGTCCACCGCGGCGGTGGAGGCGTGGGCCGCGGGCGCGAGGGCCAGCACGGCAAGCGCGGTGAGCACGGCGGCGAGTCGCATGCGTCCCCCAGACATCGGAGCGGAGCTCCCGGTCTTTAGCCCCGCGCCTGGCCCTGGGCCCGCCCGCGCAGGTGCTCCCCCACGTCCCAGGTCCACAGCTCGACCACGTTGCCGTCGGGGTCGTCCACATACAGCGCGCGGCCGGAGCCCTCGAAGGCGATCTCCTCGACCGCCAGCCCGTGCGAGCGGATCCGCTCCAGCGCGGCGTCGTAGTCGCGCTCCTCGATCTTCATCGCGTAGTGCACGTGCACGCCCCCGCGGCCGCGCGCCAGGCCCACCTGCGGGCGCCACAGGCCGATCCGGGTCTGCTCGCCGGCCATCACCCAGATTGCCTCGCGGTCCGGCCAGCGCTCCACCACCGGCAGGCCCAGCACGCCCGCGTAGAAGCGCTCGGCCGCCTCGAGGTCGACCACCTCGAGCACCAGCTCGGAGACCCCGCTGA
>DAIMGB010000158.1:0-5313 GCA_036724195.1 Thermoleophilaceae bacterium | reverse complement strand
CGCGCCCCTTCGACCGCCGCCGCGACGGCTTCGTGATGGGCGAGGGCGCCGGCGTCCTGGTGCTCGAGGAAGAGGAGTCGGCACGTGCTCGCGGCGCCCGGGTGCTCGGCCGCGTGCTGGGCTTCGGCGCGAGCTCGGACGCCCACCACCTGACGGCCCCCGACCCGAGCGGTCGCGGCGCGTCGCGAGCCATCGAGTCCGCCCTGAACGACGCGGACGTCGAGCCGCGCGACGTGATCTACGTGAATGCCCACGGCACCTCGACCCCGCTGAACGACCGCTCGGAGACCGAGGCGATCAAGACCGCGCTCGGCAAGCGCGCGTACGAGCTGCCGGTGAGCTCGACGAAGTCTGCGATCGGCCACCTGCTCGGAGCGGCGGGCGCCGTGGAGGCGATCGCGACGCTGCTGGCGCTGCGCGACCGCGTGGCGCCGCCGACCCTGAACTACGAGGAGCCCGACGAGGACCTCGACCTCGACTACGTGCCCGGCGAGGCGCGCCCCTTGCCGAATGGCGACACGCGCGCCATCGGCATCTCGAACTCGTTCGGGTTCGGTGGCCACAACGCCGTGCTCTGCCTGGAGGCCCTATGAAGCCAGTAGCCGTCGCCCCACCCGCTCCGGCGTCGCAGCAGACGCTGCCGCAGCCGCAAGAGGAGAAGAGCCCCAAGCTCGGCCCGCGCGAGCGGCTCGAGCTGCTCTGCGACCCGGGCTCGCTTCAGGTCATTCGCTCAACGGTCGGCCCCGCCCGGCCGAGCCGTCGCAGCACCCCCGGCGACGGCGTTGTGGGGGCGGCCGGCACCGTGGCCGGCCGTCCCATCTACTGCTACGCGCAGGACCAGAGCTTCGCGGGCGGCTCGCTGGGCGCCGCGCACGCCGAGACGATCGTGCGCGTGATGCAGCTGGCCGGCCGCGCGCAGGTGCCGGTGGTGGGCTTCGTGGAGTCGGGCGGCGCCCGGATGGACGACGGCATCGCCGCCCTGGGCGGCTACGGCCGAATCTTCCGCGAGACCGTCGCGCTGTCGGGCCGCGTGCCGCAGATCTCGATCATCTCAGGCGTGTCCGCCGGCGGTGGGGCCTATTCGCCCGCCCTGAACGACTTCGTGATCATGACCGAGGACTCCAGCATGTTCCTCACCGGCCCGGGCGTGGTGCGCGAGGTCACGGGCGAGGACGTGGACGCGGCCGAGCTGGGCGGGCCGCGGGTGCATTCGCGCAACGGCGTCTGCCAGTTCGTGGCCGACGACGAGCCGGCCGCCGCGGAGCTGGCGCGCGACCTGCTTGCCCACCTACCCCAGCACGCGGGCGAGGAGCCGCCGCGCACGGTGCCCGTCAGGCCTTCCGCGCCCAACCCGGGTGCGCCCGTGCCGACTGAGCAGCGCAAGGTCTACGACGTGCGCGACGTGGTGGCGGCCCTGGTGGACGAGGGCGAGCTGCTCGAGGTGTCCGAGCGCTGGGCGCGCAACATGGTCACCGGCTTCTCCCGCATCGGCGGCCGGCCGGTCGGCGTGATCGCCAACCAGCCCTGGTACCTCGGCGGCGTAATCGACGCGCACGCGGCCCAGAAGGCTGCCCGCTTCGTACGAACGTGCAACTCCTATGGGTTGCCGCTGGTGGTGCTGGTGGATACGCCCGGCTTCCTTCCCGGCACCAAGCAGGAGGGCCTCGGCGTGATTCGCCACGGCGCCAAGCTGCTGCACGCGTTTGCCGAGGCCGTTGTGCCGAAGCTCACCGTGGTGCTTCGCAAGGCCTTCGGCGGCGGCTACATCACGATGAACTCGAAGGACCTCGGCGCGGACCTGGCGCTGGCCTGGCCCAATGCCGAGATCGGGATCATGGGCCCGGCTCAGGCGGTCGGCATCGTGCACAAGCGCGAGCTGGCCGAGGCCGCGGACCCGGAGGCAAAGCGCGACGAGCTCGCCGCCGCATACGCCGAGGAGCACGTGTCGGCGAGGATCGCCGCCCGCGACGGCCACATCGACGAGCTGGTCGAGCCCACCGAGACGCGCTCGCGGCTCGAGTCCGCGCTCGCGGCGATGGCGCCCGCCGGGCGGCACGGCAACGGCCTCGGCAACGTGCCGCTGTGATCGGCACCTACGTCGCACTCGGCGACAGCTTCACCGCGGGCCTCGACCCGACGGGCGAGTTCCGCTGGGCGGACGAGGTGGCGCGTGCCCTGCCGGGCACCGAGTACGCCAACCTCGCCTCGATCGGCGCCACCAGCCAGGACGTCGAACAGTTCCAGCTGCCGGAGGGGCTGGCGCTCGAGCCCGACCTGGTCACGCTCGTGTGCGGCGCCAACGACGTACTCGAGTCGGTGCGCCCGGATCCGGCCGGCTACGCCATGCGCCTGCTGCGCATGTTCAGCCGCATCCGCGCCGAGGCGCCCGAGGCCGTCGTGATGAGCGTGAGCTACCCGGACCTTTCCCGCTTCGTGCCGCTGCGACCGCGCAGTGCGGCCCGCGTCAGGCGCGGCATGGAGCTCTACAACGCGGCGCTGCGCAGCGTGGCCCGCCGCCGGGGCGTGGTCGTCCTGGAGGCCGCCGCGCATCCCCAGGCGGACGACCGCGGCAATTTCGCCGACGACGGATTCCATGCCTCGGCGGAGGGCCACAAGCGCATCGCCGCGGGAGTCGTAAACGAGTTGAGGAGGATGCATGAGCGTGTTGGATAGCCATTTCGAGGAGATCGAGGCGGGTGATCGCTTCACCACGAGGGGCCGAACCATCACGGAGGCCGACCTCGTGGGCTTCTCCGCGCTGACGGGGGACACCCATCCGCAGCACACCGACGCCGAGTGGGCGGCCGCGGGCCGCTTCGGCGAGCGCATCGCGCACGGTCTGCTGGTGCTGTCCTACGCGGCCGGCCTGGTGCCGTTCGACCCCGACCGCGTGGTTGCGCTGCGGCGCGTGGGCGACGCCACCTTCAAGGCGCCCGTACGCATCGGCGACACGATCCACGTGGAGGGCTCCATCGAGGAGAAGCGCGAGCTCGACGAGGGCCACGGCCTCGTGACCTGCCGCTGGCGCGTGCTGAACCAGCGCGGCAAGCTCGTCGCGCGGGTCTCCGTGGACGCGGTGTGGAAGCGGGAGCCCGTGGCCACCGCTCCGCCCGAAAGGGAGCCGGTGTTGATCTGATGTTGCTCGACGGGAAGAAGCTGCTGATCACCGGGGTCGTGACCAAGCGCTCCATCGCTTACGCGGTCGCTGAGCGCGCCCAATTGGCGGGTGCCGAGATCGTGCTCACGAGCTTCGGCCGCGCGCGCCGGATGACCGAGCGCGCTGCTGCTCGGCTACCGGATCCGCCCGACGTGCTCGAGCTCGACGTGAACAAGGCCGAGGACTTCGAGGCGCTGGCCGGCGAGCTCGAATCGCGCTGGGGCGGCCTCGACGGCGCGCTTCACGCGGTCGCCTTCGCTCCGGAGGACGCGCTCGGGGGGAACTTCCTCTCGACGCCGCCGGAGTCCGCCGAGGCCGCCTTCCGCACGAGCGCCTTTTCGTTCAAGTCACTGGGCGAGTCGCTTGCGCCGCTGCTCGGACGCGACGGCGGCGGTGGCCTGGTTGGCCTCGACTTCGACGCCTCGGTGGCCTGGCCGGCCTATGACTGGATGGGCGTCTCGAAGGCCGCTCTGGAGGCGGTCTCCCGCTATCTCGCGCGCGACCTCGGTCCCGAGCGCGTGCGCGTGAACCTTGTGTCGGCCGGGCCGGTCGACACGCCGGCCGCCGGAGGCATCCCGGGCTTCGACAAGCTGGCGGCCGCGTGGCAGCGCCAGGCGCCGCTCGGCTGGGACTCAGAGGACCCGACGCCGGTGGCCGACGCCGCCTGCTTCCTGCTCTCGGACTGGGCGCGGGGCATCAGCGGCGAGATCGTCCACGTGGACGGCGGCTTCCACGCGATGGGCACCCAACTCGAGCCCGTGGCCGCGACGGCTACCTAGAGCCGAGATAATCGCGGGCGTGCTGCTCGCGCTGGACGTAGGAAACACCCAGACCCACATAGGCCTCTTCGACGGCGAGGAGCTCGTGGAGAGCTTCCGCCTGGCCACCCACCGCGATGCCACCGCGGACAAGCTGGCCAGCGAGCTGGCGTCACTGCTCGCCCTTCGCGAGCACTCACTTGGCGAGGTCGAGGCGGCGATCGCGTCGTCGGTGGTGCCCACGCTCGGCCACGAGTACGAGCTGCTGTCCGAGCGCTACTTCGGCGGTGCGCTGCGCGTGGTGGGCCCGGGCCTGAAGACGGGCATGCCGATCCGCATCGACAACCCCCATGAGGTGGGCGCGGACCGCGTGGTCAACGCAGTGGCCGCTTACGACCGCTTCGGCGGCGCCTGCATCTCCGTGGACTTCGGCACCACGATCAACTACGACGTCGTCTCCTCGGCCGGGGAATACCTGGGCGGCGTCATCGCGCCGGGCGTGGAGATCTCCCTCGAGGCCCTCTCCCAGCGCGCGGAGCGCCTCTTCAAGATCGACCTGGTCGAGCCCCAGCAGACGATCGGCAAGAACACCCAGGCCGCCGTGCTGGCCGGCACGATCTACGGCTTCGCAGGCCAGGTCGACGCGATCGTCGGCCGCATCCGCGAGGAGCTCGGCGAGGAAGCCGTGGCGGTGGCCACCGGCGGCCTGGCCGGCCCGATCGTCCCCCACTGCGAGCAGATCGACGAAGTGGACGACCTCCTGACCCTGACCGGCCTACGCCTCATCTTCGAGCGAAACCGCACGGACTCGTAACACAGCCGCGCCGAGCCGTAACGCCGGGGCCGCAACGATGGGCCCATGGTCAACGCGTCGCACATTGACCCCCTATGTCGGGGCGAATGTGCGTCGCGTCGTGGGGACGCGGCGATCGCGGACCTCGCCCGGCGCCAGCACGGCGTCGTCGCCAGGTCGCAACTGATGCGCTTGGGCCTCGGCCGGAGGGCAATCGACCACCGCGTGGAGCGCGCGCGTCTGCATGTGGTGCAGCGCGGCATCTACGCCGTTGGGCACGACATGCTGTCGGAGCGCGGGCGCTGGATGGCCGCCGTGCTCGCGGGCGGCGGAGGTGCGGTTCTGAGCCACCGATCCGCCGCAGCGCTGTGGCGGCTCAGGCCGAGCGCACGTAAGCAAGCGGAGCTCACCGTACCCCGCCGCCGTGGGCGGCGTCCGGCTATCCAGTTCCACCAGGCCCCGCTGCCGGCCGACGAGGTGACCGTGCACGACGGCATCCCCGTTACGACCGTCGCCCGCACGCTGCTGGACCTCGCCCGCGCGGTCGACCAGCGGCAGGTCGAGCGGGCCATCAACGAGGCGGAGGTCCTGCGCCTGTGGGACGA
>DAIMGB010000157.1:0-5330 GCA_036724195.1 Thermoleophilaceae bacterium | reverse complement strand
GGGCCGGAAGCCGGCGCGGACGAGCAACGGCCAGAGATCGCGCGGGTCGTAGTAGGCCTTGTGGTCGTCCATCTCCTCGGCCGGGCTGGTGCCGAGGCGGAAGGCGCTCAGCTCCAGCCAGCGCTTGCCACGCCAGGAGGGCACGTTGATCAGGACGAGGCCTCCTGGGGCTGCAACGCGGTGAAGCTCGGCCAGGGTGCGCTCCGGCTCCCAAAGGTGCTCGAGCACCGAGTTGAGGACGATCACGTCGAGCGAGGCGTCCGCGAGTTCTTCGAGCGATTCCGGCAGTGAGCCCTCGATCTCCTCCACCTTCGCATGGTCCTTGAGGTCGCCGGCAAGGGCGACGTCGATCAGCACCACCTTTTGCGCGCGGTCGAGCACAGTGCGCGCGAAGGTCGCGTTGTAGCCGCAGCCGAAGTCGCCAACCCGCTTGCCGGCGAAGTCCGGCACGGCGTGGCGCATGCGACGGGTCGACAGCCAAACGCCGAACCGGTCGACGACACTCGGCGCGCCCTGCTGCCCGTAGGAGCTGTTTCGCAGACGGTCAGTCGGGGTCGTCGCCATGGGGGCTCCGCTTGCGAAGTGCCTCGGTGTGCAGGAGAAGGGTGAACGTGAAGGTCACAAACGCGCCGATCATCAACAGCAGCCCGGTGACGGCGAGGTGCGCGTGCGTGCGCGCCGATTCGGGCAGCTCGAGGCCGTGTTGCGAGTAGCTGACGACGAGCTGCACGGCCAACCCGAGGCCGACCAGGAACGAGAGTGCGCAAAGCACGACGGTGCGGTTGTAGGGAAAGACGCGCAGCCAGCGGCGCCGCGCGGAGCCGTCGTAGTCGTGCAGCACCTGGGCCAGGCAGCCGATGAAGAAGCTCTGCAGCCCGAGCAGGGCCAGCGTCACCCCGAGCAGCATCGTGTAGAGCGAGAGGGTGACGCCCCCGATCGTGATCGGGCCGAAGGTGAGGGGCAGGGTGATCGCCAGGCCCAGCCCCAGCGCGATCAGCCCGGGCTTGAAGACGAAGAACTCGACCCCGTAGACGAACATCGCGCGCAGGTTGATCCAGGCGGCTTTGAACGGGGAAAGCCATCCCGCCCGCTTGTGGTGGCTCTCGCGGCCCTCGGGGTCGGTGAGGAAACGGACCGGCACCTCGGCCGTCTGAAGGTCCATGTGCACCGACTTGAGCACCATCTCGGAGGCGTACTCCCAGGACTGCGACTGGAGGTCCATGCGCTCGAGCGAGTCGCGGGTGATCCCGCGCATGCCGCAGTGGATGTCGGAGAAGTCGCTCGAGTAGACGACGTTGAGGATCCAGGTCGTGACCGGGGTGCCGAGGTAGCGGTGAAGCCAGGGCATCGAGCCGGGCTCGATGTAGCCCTTCCACCTCGAGCCCATCACGAACTCATAGCCCTCGCGCATGCGCTCGACGAAGGGAGCCAGCTCGCGGAAGTCGTAGGTGCAATCGGCGTCGCCCATCAGCACGTAGCGGCCGCGGATGAAAGGCAGCGCGTCGATGTAGGCGCGGCCCAGTCCCCGCTTCGGCGTCGCCAGCACCCGGGCGCCCTTGGAGAGAGCGATCTCCGCCGTGCGGTCGGAGGAGCTGTCGACGATCAGGATCTCGCCGACGACCCCGGCCTTGCGAAGGCCTTCCCGGCACCATTCGACGAACTCGCCGATCGTCAGCTCCTCGTCGAGCGCCGGGATGACGATCGAGAGCTCGGGATCGGCGACGTCGTCGGACGGGACCCTGAGCCGGACCTCGTCAGCCTGTCCCGCTGACGCCTCACGGACGGCACTGGCCACGCGCGAGACTCTACCCATCGGGTTCACCGCTGGCGGCGTTCGCGTGCGTACTGGCGCGCCACCGCGGCGACGAAGGCGGGGTTGCTGCGCAGGTAGCGGGGCGCAAGGCGGCGCGGCT
Source organism: Thermoleophilaceae bacterium (assembly GCA_036724195.1). GTDB lineage: Bacteria > Actinomycetota > Thermoleophilia > Solirubrobacterales > Thermoleophilaceae > DATACN01. Next base: position 3,417 of record DAIMGB010000157.1, on the reverse strand, counting down.
CGCGGCTCAGGCGGTAGGCCCACTCGAGGCCGCGGCGCTGCATCCAGGGCGGCGCCTGCGAGGCGCGGCCGGCTAGGAAGTCGAAGGCGGCGCCGACGCTGACCAGGACGGGGGCCTTGACCAGCGGACGCATCCGCGCCACCCACTTCTCCTGGCGCGGGGTTGAGATCCCGCACCAGACGATCCCGGCACCCGACTCGTCGATTCGCTGCGCCACCTCGCGCTCCTCGTCCGCGGTCAGGTCGCGATGCGGAGGGCTGAAGTCGCCGACGATCTCGATCGCCGGCGCGCGACGCCGCAGGCCGGTCTTCAGCTCCCGTACGGCGCCCTCGTCGTGGCCGCCGTATAGATAGACGCCGGTGCCCACGGCCGCCGCCCGATCGCAGGTGCGCTCCATCAGCGTCGGCCCGTAGACGCGGTCGCGCAGCGGCCTTCCCTCGCTAAGCAGGTTGAGCGCCCAGACCACCGGCATCCCGTCGGGCAGGTTGAGCGTCGCGCCGTTCAGCGCCGTCGCCAGCTCGGGGTCGCGGCGACTCTCCATCAGGCCGTGGACCGAGGTGCAGGTGAGGTAGCCGCGCTCGCCGCCGGCGAGCATCTCCTCGATGCGCGCAAGCGTGCCTTCGTAGTCGGTGAGCGCGAAGCGGATGCCGAGCAGCTCGCGGGTGCCGAGGTCGGCGCCGGAGCTCATGCCAGCGCCGTTCGGTAGCAGGCCATCAGTCGCTCGTAGTAGCCGTCCGCGGCGAAGCGCTCGCGGGCGCGGTTCAGCGCCGCCTCGCCGCGCTGGCGGCGCAGCTTCGGGTCGCTCCACAGATCGCGTAGGGCGTTCTCCCACGCCTCGGCATCGCCGGGCGGCACGGTCGAGTCGTCGCCCGCCATCTCCGGAAGCCCACCCATGTCCGAGGCGAGCACCGGCAGCCCGGCCGCCATCGACTCGCAGACCGCGTAGGGATGCGGCTCGTGCCAGCGCGACGGGGCGACGGCGACCGCGGCGCCCTCGCGAGCAGCTGCCAGCGCGGCTGCGTCGAGCTGGCCCAGGAAGCGGATGTCTGAGTCGGCCTCCGCCGCAAGACGCCGCAGCCGCGGCTCGTCGGGGCCCTCGCCGGCAATCGCCAGCGACACGCCGGCGCGATTCGCCGCTTCGATCGCTGTGTCGACTCCCTTCTCCTCCGCCAGCCGCCCGACATAGAGCGCGTACTGGCCGGAGTCGGCCGCCGAGCGCTCGGCGAAAGCCGAGTCGGGCAGGAAGTTGGGGATCACGTCGTAGTCGCTCAGCGGCAGCCCGAGCTCGGCGAGGACGCGCTCCGAGCCCTGGCTGGTGAGAACGAACCGATTGACGGCGTCCAGCACCCGCCGCTGCTGGAGCGAGATCCCGGCGGCGTAGGTGAGCGCTTCGGGGACGTTGCCGCGGCAGCGCAGCCGGGCGCCGGGCCAGGTGCGGCGACCTTGGCAGCGCGTGCATGGGGCTCCGTCGCGGTAGGCGATCCCGATCGCGCAGACCAGTCGGTAGTTGTGCAGGTGCATCACGACTCGCGCCCCCGCGTCCTGTGCCGCGGCCAGCGCCCGCGGTCCGAGCAGCGGCACCGTGTTGTGGGCGTGGACGACGTCGGCGTCGATCTCGCGCACCGCGTCGGACACCTCGCCGGGCGCCAGACCGCCCCCCAGCATCCCCGCCCCGGCGCGCAACCGCCCTGAGGCGCCGGACTCGCTGTGGCGCTCCAAGAGCTTCACCGTGTGCCCGCGATCGCGCAGCAGCGCCGCCTGCTCGGCGGCCGCGCGCTCCTCGCCGCCCTGAGAGCGGTAGCGGTTGTGGAGCACGAGCACCCGAGGCAGCTCGCCGTCGGGGCTCATGCGACGTGCGTGTGGCGGACCAGCTCCGTCTCCGCCTCGGCGTAGGTGACGTGCTCGCGTCCCGCCAGCAGCCGCTCGGCGGCCGCTCGCGCTCCCACGACGTCGACGGCGGAGGCGGTGCGGCGCGACTCGTGGCGCACCGGCACCGCGTCGATGACGCCGAGCCGCCATCCCTCGCGTTCGGCAACCGCCGCCCAGTGCAGGCACAGCCCCCAACCCATTCCTTCCTCGGGGAATGGGGCCAGCGCCTTGTAGGCGTCCCGATGCATGAGCACCGCAGGACCGATTTCGACGAAGCGCGTCTCACGGACCAGCGCCGGGCGGCGCCGGTTCACGTTCCACCATCCGTAGCTGGCGCGGCTCAGCGCCGGCTGGGCGAGGGTGAGCCGGAAGCGCTCCGCCACGACCAGCAGCCGGTCGAGGAAGTGGCGGCCGACCCTGAGGTCGTCGTCGAGAACCAGCACCCAGTCGGCGGCCAGCGGTCCCGCGGTCTCGGCGACCCGGTTGAGGTTCGCGAACTTGCCGCCGCGCAGATCGGTGAGGGCAGTCTCGGCGGCGAGCCCCGGCGCCGCCGGCCCCATCGAGCCGAGTGCGACGCGGACGTTGTGCACCGACTCGCGGACGCGGCGCAGCGCCGCCTCGAGCTCCGTCCCGTCGCCGCCGTAGATGCCGAGCACCAGCACGTCGCGGCGCGGGCCCTCGGCTGCCAGCGCGTCCAACTCCCGACCGACTCCCAGGGCCCGCTGGCGGGCGTTCAGCGCCAGGTCCGCGACGCGCCCGGTACCGCGCCCGATCAGGCTCCGACGCAGGCGCCGGCGCAGCTTGCTGCGCGCCCGCCAATCCAGCGGGTAGGCGTCGCCGTCATTCACGCTTGCTCCATGAACGCCCGCAGGCGCGCGATCAGCGCCGGGCTGAACGAGTCCTCCCAGCTGCGGCTCCAGTTGACGTCGGCTCCACGTAGCCGGCGATCGTGGTCGGTCGAGGCGGTCACCGCCTCGCGGATCCCCTCCTTGATCCCCTCGATCGTCGGCTCGACGGCGATCAGGTTCTCGGAGATCGCGGTCAGCGCCTCGCGGGTCTTGTTCTCGAACGTGTTGGTGACCACGGGCATGCCGGCGGCCGACATCTCCAGCGGAACGAGGCTGGGGTGGGGAGTGAGCATCAGAGAGAGGCCGACCGCGTGGCCGCGCAGCAGGTCCGCATAGTGGCTGTGGTCCCGCCGCTCGAGGATCTTGACCCGCAGCCCGTTGCCGTGGCGGACCTCGCCCGGCTGCTGGGGGCCGATTCCGTTCAGCACCCACCCGTCAAGCGTGCCCTCCTCGAGGGCCTCGGCCAGGGCGATCAGTCCCAGCTCGAACATGTTTCGCTCCGCGTGAAGCTCGGGACGGGCATGGAAGAGCAGCTTGCGCTCGGAGTCGCGCATCTCCCCCGGCGTCGGCGGCTGCACCTGCGTGATCGCGTTCTCAAACACCACCGAGTCGCCGTCGCGGCTTCCGTCCCTCGCGGAGAACACGCCAAGCCGCTGGCCACGGAAGTACTCGCGCAGCAGGTCGGTGGAGAAGAGGGCGT
>DAIMGB010000156.1:0-5348 GCA_036724195.1 Thermoleophilaceae bacterium | reverse complement strand
GGTCCAGCACCTGTCGATCTTCGACTACCTCGCCGTAAGCGCCAGCCTCGACGGCCGCATGGTCGAGTACGTGGACCACCTGCACGAGCACTTCGTCGGGCCGGTTCAGGTGCGGGATGGACGCTACCTGGCTCCTACGGCGCCGGGCTACTCCGCGGAGATGCTGGCCGAGTCGCTCGATGCCCACGAATACCCGGGCGGCTCGGCCTGGGCCGGCTGATGCGCGTGGCGCTCCACACCCGGCTGCGCCCCGGGGCCGAGCGAGCCTACGAGGAGGCGCACGGCGAGGTTCCGCCGGGACTCGTGGAGGCGATCCGCACGGCCGGCGCGCGGCGCTGGACCATCTGGCGCAGCGGCCTCGAGCTCTTCCACGTGATCGAGTGCGACGATTACGAGCGCCTGCTCGCCGAGCTGGCCGAGAACCCGGTCAACGAGGCCTGGCAGGCCCGGATGGGCGAGCTGCTCGACGTGGTGCACGACTACGGCGCCGAGGGGGCCGGGAAGGGCCTGCCGGTGGTTTGGGAGCTGTAGTGGAGCGTCAGGCTCTCGGCCGCACGCGGGTCGAGCTGACACGGGTCGCGCTCGGCTGCGCCCCGCTCGCAGGCCTCTATGAGGCGGTTGACGAGAGCCAGGCCAGGGCGACGATGGACGCCGCGTGGGACGCGGGGATCCGGGGCTTCGACACCGCTCCGCACTACGGCGCCGGACTCTCCGAGCAGCGCGTCGGGGCAGCGCTGCGGGAGCGCCCGCGCGACGAGCTGGCGCTCTGCACCAAGGTCGGGCGGCTGCTCGTGGAGCCGGACGGCGCCAGCCCCGAGACCTTCTCGTTCGAGGGGGCACCGCGGCTCGAGCGGCGCTTCGACTTCAGTCGCGATGGCGTCCTGCGCTCGCTGGAGGAGAGCCTCGAGCGGCTAGACCTCGATCGCGTGGACGTCGCGCATGTCCACGATCCCGACGATCACCTCGACCAGGCGATCGCTGAGGCGTTCCCGGCGCTGGCTCAGCTGCGCGACGAGGGGGTGATTGGCGCCGTGGGTGCGGGGATGAACCAGGCAGAGCCCCTGGCGCGCATCGCGCGGGAGGCCGACGTGGACTGCGTGCTCGTGGCCGGCCGCTACACGTTGCTCGACCAGCGCGCCGACCCGGGGCTGCTCGACGCATGCGAAGAGCGGGACGTGTCGGTGATCGCCGCCGCGGTGTTCAACTCCGGCATCCTCATCGACCCGGGCCCAGGCGCCCGCTTCGACTACCTGCCGGCGAGCGAGGAGCTGCGCCGCCACGCCCAGCGCCTTGCGGCCGCCTGCGATCGGCACGGCGTAGCGCTGCCCGCTGCGGCGATGGCCTTTCCGCTGCGCCACCCTGCCGTCGCGGCGGTCGTCGTGGGCATGCGCTCCCCGGGCGAGGTGGAGGCGAACGTCCGGCACGCCCGGGCCGAGATCCCGCCGGCACTGTGGAGCGAGCTCGACGCGCTGGGGCCGGCGCCGCTGTGATCGTCGACGCCCACCAGCACCTCTGGGATCCGGCCGTGCGCGACTACCCGTGGATGGCCGGCGAGCGCGCCGCGCTCAGGCGGCGCAGGGGGTGGGAGGACCTGGCCGAGCTGGCCCGGGCGGCCGGCGTGGACGCCACCGTGGCCGTCCAGGCCGCGATGAGCGAGGACGAGACCCGCGAGCTGCTGGCGGCCGCGGACGAGCCGCGCTCGCCGGTGGTCGCTGTGGTCGGCTGGGTGGACCTGACCGCCCCGGACCTCGCCGAGCGCGTGGCGACCCTGCGGGCGGGGCGCGGCGGCGATCGCCTCGCGGGGATCCGCCACCCGGCCGAGGACGAGCCAGACCCCGGCTGGCTCGCGCGCGAAGACGTGCTGGCCGGCCTGCGCAAGCTCCCCGACCTCGCGCTGCGCTACGACCTCCTGGTCGAGCCGGCCCACCTGGCCGCCGCGCTCACGGTGGTCGAGTCCGTGCCCGACCTCGCGCTCGTTGTGGACCACGGCGCCAAGCCTCCAATCGCCGTGGGCGGCTGGGAGCCCTGGAGCAGCCGGCTGGCGGAGCTCGCGGCGCACGAGCGCGTCCACTGCAAGCTGTCCGGTCTAGTGACCGAGGCGCCGTGGGACTCGTGGCGCGATGCCGGGATCCAGCGCTACGCCGAGCGGCTGCTCGAGCTGTTCGGGCCGGAGCGGCTGATGTTCGGCTCCGATTGGCCGGTCTCGACGCTGGCCGCGTCTTACGCGGAGGTGCTCGACCTGACCCGCGAGACGCTCGCGCTTGTCAGCGAGTCGGAGCGGGCGGCGGTGCTGGGCGGCACCGCGACTCGCTTCTACGGCCTCTAGCCACAGCGACGTTTCAACCTCGTGGGGTCCCGGGTAGCGGCCCTGTGAAACCGATTTCTTGGTTAGGGGAGGACCGGCCAGGTTGGCGTTGCTGGAGCTGAAGAACGTGACGAAGCGCTTCCCCGGCGTGCTCGCGGTGGACGGCGTGGACCTGACCGTCGAGCGCGGCGAGGTGCACGTCGTGGCGGGCGAGAACGGCGCCGGCAAGTCAACGCTCATGAAGCTGCTCTCGCAGGTGGAGCGTCCCAACGGGGGCGAGATCGTTCTCGACGGCCAGCCGGTGGCCTTCCACGGCCCCCGCCACGCCCAGTCCCTCGGCGTCGCGATGGTCTACCAGGAGTTCGCCCTCGCGCCCGCCCTGTCGGTGGCCGAGAACCTCTACCTGGGGCGCGAGCCGGGACGCGGTGGCCTGATCGAGCGCCGCAAGGAGTCGAGCGACGCCGCCGCCCTGCTCGAGCGGGTCGGCCTGGAGATCCCCCCGGAGCGCAAGGCGGCTACGCTTTCAGTGGCCCAGCAGCAGCTGGTCGAGCTCGCCAAGGCGCTTGCGATCGACGCCAAGATCGTGATCATGGACGAGCCCACCGCGACGCTCGCGGAGCAGGAGATCGACGAGCTGTTCGCGGTGATCAAGGGCCTCACCGCTGACGGCATCGCGGTGCTCTACATCTCCCATCGCCTCGACGAGATCTTCCGGATCGCCGACCGCGTGACGGTGATGCGCGACGGCCGCGCGGTCAAGACGCAGCCGGCCTCCGAGCTCGACGAGGCGAAGCTCGTGGCGCAGATGGTGGGCCGCGAGATCGAGAACCTGTACCCCAAGCCCGACCTGACACCGGGCGAGCCGATCCTGAGGGTGCGCGGCATCACCCGCCGCGGCGTGCTCGAGGACTGCTCGTTCGAGGTGAGGGAGCGCGAGATCCTCGGGTTCGCCGGGTTGGTCGGGGCCGGTCGCACGGAGCTCGCCCGCGCCGTCTTCGGCGCCGACTCGACCGACTCGGGCACGGTCGAGCTGGACGGGCGTGAGGTCACGCCGCGCTCGCCGCAGGAGGCGATCGCCGCCCGCATCGGCTACCTGAGCGAGGATCGCAAGCGCGACGGCCTCGCGCTAGAGCTGGGTGTCGACCAGAACATCACCCTCGCCCACCTGCCGCTCCGCGCCCGGTTGATCGACCTCTCGGCCGAGCGCGATGTCGCCGAGCGCAGGCGCGACCAGCTGCAGATCCGCACGCCCTCCGTGCGTCGCCGCGTGAACGTGCTGTCGGGCGGCAACCAGCAGAAGGTCGTGGTAGCCAAGTGGCTCGAGGTGGACGCCCGCGTGCTGTTCTTCGACGAGCCGGCCCGCGGCATCGACGTGGGCGCCAAGGCAGAGCTCTTCGAGCTGATCGGTCAACTGGCCGCCGACGATCGGGGAATCGTGTTGATCAGCTCCTACCTGCCGGAGCTGATCAACCTCTGCGACCGCATCCTCGTGATGCGCGATGGGCGCCTGGCCGGCGAGCTGCAGCGCGACGAGTTCAGCGAGGAGCGCATCGTGGCCCTCGCCACGGGCGCGGGGGAGGCACGGGCCGCATGAGCCCCTCGGTCGACGAGCGCAAGGGCGGCCTCGCGGGGCTCGTGGCACGGCTCCCGACCGGCGCCCGCGAGCGGTTGGCCGACACCGTCTCGCAGCTCGCGGCGGCCGGTGCGCTGATAGTCATCTTCATCTACCTGTCGTTCGCCGCGCCGGACTTCCTGACCTCCGACAACCTCTTCAACGTCGGGGCGCAGACGGCGGTCACGGCGATCATCGCGATGGGCATGACGCTCGTGATCATCACTGCCGGCATCGACCTGTCGGTGGGCTCGGTCGCCGCGTTGGCGGGCGTCGTGGGCGCCAAGGCGATGTCGAGCTGGGGCATACCGGTGGTCCCGTCAATTGTCGTGGGTGTCCTGATCGGCGCGCTCTGCGGCGCCATCAACGGCACGCTGATCACGTTCGCGCGGATGGCGCCCTTCATCGCGACGCTCGGCATGATGAGCGTCGCACGCGGGACGCTCGACGTCTCGACTAACGCCGTGGCGGTGTTCGACCTGCCGGACAACTTCCAGCTGCTGGGCCAGGGCCAGGTCGGGCCGATCCCGATTCCCGTGATCGCGATCGCGGTGGTCGCGCTGATCGGGCACCTGATCCTGACCCGGACGAAGCTCGGGCGCTACTCGTACGCGATCGGCTCCAACGAGGAGGCCGCGCGGCTGTCGGGCATCCCGATCCGGCTCTACCTGACCGTGGTCTACACGATCTGCGGGGCCCTGGCCGGGTTCGGCGGCATGATCGCCGCCTCGCGCGTGAGCTCGGGGCAGCCGAACTTCGGCATCGGGCTCGAGCTCGACGTGATCGCGGCGGCGGTGATCGGCGGCGCCAGCCTGTTCGGCGGCCAGGGGACGATAGTGGGCACGCTGATCGGCGCGTTCCTGATCGCGCTGATCCGCAACGGCTCGGTGCTGCTCGACATCAACACGTTCGTGCAGAGCATCGTGATCGGCGGGGTGATCTGGCTGGCGGTGATCTGGGACGGGTTCCGCCGGCGCAAGCTTCAGGCAGTGGCGGACTGATTTCTATGGCAAAGGGAGAGGGGCAAATGGGACGACGAGGACTTGGCTGCAGCGTGGCGATGACCGCGCTCGGCGCCGCGGCGGTGGTCGCGGGATGCGGAGGCGTCAAGACCCACCAGTCGGGAGGGGGCTCGGGGGCGAAGAAGTCGGGCCAGATTCGGCTGGCGGTGGTGCCGAAGGCGGTCGGCTTCTCGTTCTGGGAGGACGCCCACAAGGGCGCGGTCTGCGCCGCCTCGAAGCAGAAGGACGTGAAGGTCCAATGGGACGGCGTAAGCGCCGAGACCAACGTGAGCGGTCAGGTCGACCTGCTGCAGAACTTCCTGACATCAGGTGTCGACGGCCTCGTGTACGCGGCCACCGACGCGAAGACGCTGTCCAAGGTCACCGACCAGGCGCTGCAGAAGAAGACGCCCGTCGTGAACATCGACTC
>DAIMGB010000155.1:2601-5349 GCA_036724195.1 Thermoleophilaceae bacterium | reverse complement strand
CCTCGGCCTTGCCGCGCCCGTGGAAGAACCAGTTGTGGTTCTCGAACTGGATCCAAGCGGCGGCGAGGATGTTGAGCGTGGTCGCCGGCTTGAACTCGTCGCGCGTCATGAGCTCCAGCGACACGGTGCGGGCGCTCGGGTCGTGCAGCCGCGGCGGCTTCTCGGGCTTGATCCGATCCGGGTTGATGTTGCGGGTGAACGACGAGTCGGCCGACCCCATCTCGGGGTCCTTCAGGTCGTTCCAGCGGCCTCCGGGCAGGCGCGCGGTGCGCGCCTCGGCCGGCGGCTCCTCGGTCGCCTCGGTCTTGATCTCCTCCGAGGTGTCGAAGAGGTTCATATCGCGCAGGTCGAGCCGCAGCGACAGAAGGTTCAGGAGGCTGATCGGGAACGGCAGCTCGTGCCATTGCCGCTTCTTGTTGATGCGGCCGAACACCGCATGCAAGGCCCGGCTCGGAAGAGATCTGCTCATAGCACGCCCTCGTTCGAAGTACCCTGATCGCCCCATTGCCCCGAAAGGCCACGCTTCATGCCCAGCGGCTATCCTCGGCGCCGTGAGCCCAGGCGAGCCGGCGTCCTATCTGACCCTCGAGAAGGGCACCGACGTGCTCAGCTCGGACGGCGAGCGAATCGGCGTGGTCGAGCACGTGCTCAGGGCCGAGGAAGAGGACATCTTCGACGGGATCGTCGTGGACACGCGGCTCGGCCCGGGCGGCCTTCGCTTCGTCGACGCGCCCGAGGTGGCGGAGATCAGGGAAGACGCGGTTGTGATCACCCTCTCCGCGGCCGACGCCGAGACGCTCCCCGAGCCGCAGGCCAACCCGGCCGTGATGGAGAGCCACGGCGTCGAGGACTCGGAGAGCCCGCTCCAGCAGAAGCTCCACCGAGCCTGGGAAATCGTCTCCGGGCGCGGCTAGCGCTCGGCGGTGCGGAAGCCCGCGTTCAGCAGCGCGGCGCCGTGCTTCAACGGGTTCGGGTCGTTCAGCAGCACGATCCCGAGCGTGCGACCGCGGCGGCGAGCCACACCGATCAGGCAGCGCCCGGCCTCGTCGGTGAAGCCTGTCTTCAGGCCGATCGCCCCGCGGTAGCCCGCCCGGATCAGCGGGTTGTGGCCGCTCAGGAAGAGGTGGCCGCCCTTGATCGGAAAGCGGAAGTCCACGTGCTCGCGGCGCACGATGCGCGTGATGCGGTGGTTGGCCATCGCCAGGCGTGTGAGCACGGCGAGATCTCTGACGCAGGAGCGGTCGCCCGGGCTCAGCCCGTGCGGGTCCACGAAGTGGGTGCAGCGCAGGCCGAGCGTCCGCGCTCGCTCGTTCATCAGCGATACGAAGTGGCGCTGGTTGCCGCCCACGTGGTCGGCCAGGGCAATCGCCGCATCGTTGCCCGACACGATCAGCATCCCGTTCAGGAGCGACTCGAGGCGCACTTGCTTGCCCTTCGGCAGCACGCCCACGCCCGTGCCCGAATAGTGCAGGGAGGAGCGCGTGATCCGCACAAGCTCGCCGGGCCCCGAGTGCTGGGTCACCACAAGGGCGGTCATGACCTTAGTAAGGCTGGCGATCGGGAGCCGCCGGAGCGGGTCACGGCGCAGCAGCACCTCGCCCGTGTCCACGTCGAACAGCAGCAGGCTCTTTGGCGGCTTGTGGAGCCGCACGTGGAGGGCGTCCACGCCGTTCAGGGGGACGTCCGTGACCGGCGGGGTCCCAACCAGCGCGTCCGGGTTGGGCGCGCTCACGGGTGAGCGAGCCACCGCGGCGGCGAGCGGAGTGCGCTCGGCGCGACCCGAACCGCCGCTGTGACCGCCCAGGTAGAGCGCCCCAGCCACGGCCGCGGGTGCGGCCAGCAGCGCGAGCACGGCCACCAGTCGGGAGCCCGACCGCCGGCGCTTGCGCCCGCCGCGCAGCACGCTACTCATCGGGCTTCTCCCCGCCCAGCGCGCCCAGGACTCCCACGCCCATCATCAGCAGAAGGATGATGGACAGCACCACGAGCACGTCGACGCCCTGTCGGGTCGCCGTGAGCAGCGTCAGGACTCCCAGGACGCAGATGATCACGAGGCTGAGCACGAGTACCAGCGTGCGGGCCATCAGTACACGGGCACGCGGTGGCTCTGCTGGTAGTCGTCCTGCACGCGGTTGGCGAACAGCTTGATCGCCAGCAGCCCGAACAGGAAGCCGCCGATGTGGGCGAAGTAGGCCACGCCTCCGCTCGCACCGCTCAGGTTCGACGCCCCGTAAGCCACCTGGAGCAGGAACCAAAGGCCGAGCACGATGAGCGCGGGGAGCTCGAGGATCGTGAAGAAGATGATGATGAACACCACCGTGACCACGCGCGCGCGTGGATACAGCAGCGCATAGGCCCCCAACACGGCGGCTATCGCCCCGCTGGCGCCCACGGTTGGCGCCACGGCGTTCGGGTCGATCAGGGTCTGTCCGGCGATCGCCGCCACGCCACCCAGGAGGTAGAAGAGCACGAAGCGCGGCCTGCCCATCGAGTCCTCGATGTTGTTCCCGAAGATCCACAGGAACAGCATGTTCCCGGCGAGGTGCAGGAAGCTGCCGTGCATGAACATCGAGCTGAAGACCGTGAGCCACGTGGACACCGAGTCGGGCACTCCGGTGCCGCAGGCGACCTGCTGTCCCTGCTGGATGCAGTGCTGGCCGGGGTGGCTCAGCTCATACGGAATCGCGCCGTAGTCGACCACCTTCTGGTTGCCGAAGGCGCCGAGGCTCCAGACGCCGTGCTCGAAGC
>DAIMGB010000155.1:742-2591 GCA_036724195.1 Thermoleophilaceae bacterium | reverse complement strand
GTACACGAGCGCGCAGATCACGATGATCGAAACCGTCAGGATCGGAAAGCGCCGCGTGGGGATGTCGTCCTTCAGCGGAATCAAGCGTCCGCGTGAAGGCTAGGTGTTCGCGCCGGCGGCTTGTTCCAGGGTCTGCTCGGCGTGGTAGCTGGAGCGCACCAGCGGCCCTGCCGCCACGGAGTCGAAGCCAATCGCGTAGGCCTCACGCTCGAGCTCGGCGAACTCGTCCGGGTGCCAGTAGCGCACCACCGGCAGGTGGTCGCGGGTCGGCCGCAGGTACTGGCCCACGGTGAGCACCTGCACGCCGTGGTCGCGCAGCGCCTGGAATGTCTCGAGCAGCTCCTCCTTGGTCTCGCCAAGCCCCGTCATCAGGCCGGACTTCGTGACCACGTCGTCGCCGCCCAGCTCCTTCGCGGTGGCCAACACCCGGCAGGAACGCGGGAACTTCGAGCCGCGGCGCGCCAGAGGGTAGAGCCGCGGCACCGTCTCGACGTTGTGGTTGAAGACGTCGGGCCGCTCGGCGATCACTCGCGCCAGCGGCATTTCCTGGCCGCGGAAGTCGGGTGTCAGAACCTCGACCTTGCAGCCGGGGGCGAAGCGGCGGATCGAGCGGATCACGCCCACGAAGGCGCTCGCGCCAAGGTCGGGCAGGTCGTCGCGGTCCACGCTCGTGACCACGGCGTGGCGCAGGCCCATCTTCTTCACCGACTGCGCTACGCGCAGGGGCTCGAGCGGGTCGTTGTGCGTGGGCTTGCCGGTCTTCACGTTGCAGAAGCCGCAGCGGCGCGTACAGGTGTCGCCGAGGATCATGAAGGTGGCCGTGCCGCGCTCCCAGCACTCGCCGATGTTGGGGCAGGCGGCCTCCTTGCAGACGGTGTGCAGACCCTGGTCCTCGATCATCGAGGTCAGCTCGCGGTACTTGGCGCTGCCCGGCGCCGGGCGCTTGAACCAGGCGGGCTTCCGCTCACGGAATGGCAGCACGTCGCCCATGTCGAGCACGCGGGCGCCGCCCGGGTTGGATCGCGAGCGGGTGCTCATGCTCTCACCAGTTCGCGCTCGGTCAGCCGTGCGGCGGACACGAGCCGCTGGCGCAGCCCGCAGGCCTCGGCGAAGCGGTGGGCCATGCGCTTCCTGAAGCAGGGCAGCGAGCGGGTCCGTCCCGTCTCCTTGCAGACCGAGGTCATCCTCACGTGGTCGAGGCCGCAGGGCACGATCCACTCGAACGGCTGGAGGTCGTTGTCGACGTTAACCGCCAGGCCATGCGTGGTCACGCCGCGGGACACGTGCACGCCGATCGAGCCGATCTTCGCCTCGCCGGCCCACACGCCGGTCAGACCATCGCGCGCGCCCGCGTCGATGCCTTCGTCGGCCAGCGCCGCCGCGATGGCGTGCTCGATCGTTGCCACGTACCCGGGCACGTCGTCGATTCGCATGATCGGGTAGGCCACGAGCTGTCCCGGGCCGTGGTAGGTCACCCGCCCACCGCGATCGGACTGCTCGACCTCGATCCCCTGGGCGCGGTACCAGTCCTCGCCCATCGGCAGGTCGGCCGCCTGGGTACGGCGGCCCTTGGTGTACACGGGCGGGTGCTCGAGCACCAGCAGCGAGTCGGGGATCTCGCCTGCCTGGCGCCGCTCGCGAACCCGCTCCTGCAGCTCGACCGCATCCCGGTACGGGACCTGACCCAGGTGCGCGACCCATACCTCACTCATCGCCCGAAGGCTACTCTCAGCCCGAGTGAATCAGGAGCAGCGCTTCTGGCCGGCGCGGCTGCGCTGGCGGCTCCGCGCGGCCACGATGTGGCCCGCGTTCATCGTGATCACGCTGCTCGACGGTGAGCTGCTGCACC
>DAIMGB010000155.1:0-732 GCA_036724195.1 Thermoleophilaceae bacterium | reverse complement strand
CCCGCCGGCCCGGCCCGCCGGCGACGCCCCTGGCGGCTCGCGAGGTGCTGGCGGACCGGGTGGGCACGGCGCTGCTGCTGGCCGGCGTGCTGGGGGTCGTGGCCGCCGGCCTGGGCAACCGCGAGGTGGTGGTGTCGGAGACCAACGCCACCACCGAGAACGCCCGCGTGGTGCGCAACTACGTGGTCCGGAGCGGCAACCCCGAGCTGAACCGAAACCTCGAGACCGCCAACACGATCCGCCTGGGCGACGGCTACTTCCGCACGTGCATCGCGCACGACGACCGCCGCCGCGCCTTCTGCCTCTACGTGGACACCACGAAGAAGCCCACGCAGGTAACGCGCGACCCGAGCGAAGAGCCCAACGCCGAGTTCCGGCGCCGCTAGGTCCGCGCCAGCCGGTAGAGGTGGCCGTCAGGGGCGACCTCCATCAGCTCCACGCGGCCGCGCCCGGCGTGCAGCGACTCCTCGGGCAGCATCATCGAGAAGTACTCCGTGCGCTCGCCGCGCAGGTAGAAGCTGCGTCCTACGGCGACGATGCGCCCGTCGACGGCGGCCGCCAGATCGCGCCGGGTGGCCGGCGGGTTGCCGCTCAGGCGCCCCTCGAGCCGAGTGGGCAACAGCCGCGCGGCCGGGTTCACGTTGCCCAGCAGCCCGGCATTGGCGATCTGGGCGCGGCCCGCGGTGGGCACGAGCACGCTGTTGGCCGCCCGCCCGATCAGCTCTGGGTGGG
>DAIMGB010000154.1:3847-5374 GCA_036724195.1 Thermoleophilaceae bacterium | reverse complement strand
GCGAAGGTCCGCCGCAACGAGGTGCTCGACCGGATGCTCCAGCAGGGCACGATCAGCCATGCGGAATACGCAGACGCCCGGCGCACGGACCCGCCCACCGAGAACCAGGTGAGCCCGCCGAAGCCCGACTCGAGCCAGCCCTACTACTCGAGCTGGCTGACCCAGCAGCTGGTGGACCGCTACCGGCCGGGCGTCGTGTTCAGCGGCGGCCTGAAGATCAAGACCACGCTCGACCCCGAGCTGCAGGCCGCGGCGGAGAACGCGATCTCGGGCCGGCTGGCGGGGGTCGGCCCGAACTCGGCACTGGTGGCGATCGAGAACAAGACCGGCGAGGTGAAGGCGATGGTGGGCGGCCCGGACTTCGCCACGCACCCGTTCAACCTGGCCACGAACGGCCACCGCCAGCCAGGCTCTTCCTTCAAGCCCTTCACGCTGGTCACCGCGCTGGAGCGCGGCGTCAGCCCCGACGCCACCTTCACCTCGAGGAAGAAGATCTTCCCGGTGCCCGGCTCCAAGACCGAGAAGTTCGTGGCCAACAACTACCAGGACCAGTACGCGGGAATTGCGTCGCTGCGCAGCGCCACCGCGACCTCGGACAACTCGGTCTACGCGGAGTTGGGCCTGCGAATGGGCACGAAGCGGATCGCGCGCACGGCTCACCGGATGGGCGTGCGCACGCCCATCTCCACCAACCCGGCAATGACGCTCGGCGGCCTCAAGGAGGGGGTCACGCCGTTGGAGATGGCCTACGCCTACTCGACGATCGCGAACAAGGGCGAGCGGGTGACCGGCACGCTTGCGCCCGAGGGCCGCGGCCCGGTGGCGATCGAAAGCGTCAAGGGGGCCGGCATCGACGACAAGAACGAGCACCGCGGCAAGCGCGTGTTCTCCAAGCAGGTCGGCGAGACGGCGCAGCAGCTGCTTGCCGGCGTGATCACGAGCGGCACCGGGCGGGCGGCCCAGATCGGCGAGTTCGCCGCCGGCAAGACCGGCACCACGGAGAACTACGGCGACGCCTGGTTCGTGGGCTTCAACCAGCAGCTGACGGTGGCGGTCTGGGTGGGCTACGCCGACAAGCTGAAGCCGATGGAGACCGAGTTCCACGGCAGCCAGGTGGCCGGCGGTACCTTCCCCGCCGAGATCTGGCACGACTTCATGACGAGCTGGATCGGCATCCGCAATCGTCAGGACGCCGCCAAGGGCAAGAAGCGCCAGCTGCAGCCGGTGCCCACGGTCCCGGTGCCCTCCGGCCCGATTCCCCCCGCCGAGCAGTCGGTGCCCGCGCAGCACCAGCAGCAGGCCACCACGCCGCAGACGGGCGGCGGCCAGACCGGGACCCAAACGCCGAAGCAGCCTCAGAAGCCGAAGCAGCCGGCCCCCACGCCGGCGCCGTCCCCGCAGCCCCAGCCGCAGCCGCCCGCCGGCGGTGGCGGAGGCGGAGGCGCGGGCGCCCCGCCGGGTTAGGCAGCCTTCGCCGGCCGGCGCGCGCGCTTTCGCATCGCCGGGGGGAACGGGCGTGACACGTGG
>DAIMGB010000154.1:0-3837 GCA_036724195.1 Thermoleophilaceae bacterium | reverse complement strand
CGCGCCACGGCAGATCGACGGCGTGGGTGATTCCGATCCGCTCCCCCACCGCCAGTCGCGGCGCCTCAACGCCGGCCGGCCGCGGCAGCAGCTCGATCGGGCCGTCCTGCAGCGAGGTGCCGTTCAGGTCCAGCCAGATGCCGAGCGCCTGGGTGAGCTTGCCCGGCCCCGAGCAGAGGTCCTGCGGGCGCTCGAGGCCGCGCCGCGCGCGTATGCCGTCGAGCCCCTCGAGCGGCTCCAGCGCCCGGATCAGCACCGCGGCGCCCACGCCCTCGTCCTCAGAGACCGCATTCAACAGGGCGTGCATTCCGTACGAGCGGTAGACGTAGGCGGCGCCGGGGCGGCCGAACAGCACGCGCGTCCGGTTCGTGAGCCCCGCGTAGGCGTGGCAGGCGGGCTCGCGCTCGTGGTAGGCCTCCGTCTCGACTATGCGGCCGAGCGCGTCGCCGTGTCGAACCAGGCAGCCCACTAGCTCCGGCGCGACCTCCTCGACGGGGCGGGCGTAGAACTCGGCCGGCAGCGTCACGCCGGCCGCGACGCCCCCACGAGTGCCCGCGCGCGCTCCAGCTGCTCGCGCACGCGCGCCAGAGAGCTGCCGCCGGCAGACTGCTTCGACTCGAGGGGGGCGCCCTCACGCAGCAGCTCGGCCAGCCCGGCCCCGTCGAGCTGCGGCGCCAGCTCCCGTAGCTCGTCGGCCGACAGCTCGGACAGCGCGCGGCCGCGGTCGAGCGCCCCGCGCACCAGGCCGCCGACGATGCCGTGCGCCTCGCGGAACGGGACTCCCTGGCGCACCAGCAGGTCGGCCACGTCGGTGGCCGCCAGGAACTCGTCGGCCGCGGCGGCGGCCATGCGCTCGCGGTCGAAGCCGATCGTACGCAGCATCGCGGCGGCCACGCTCAGGCAGAGCTCGACCGTGTCGATGGCGTCGAAGAGTGGCTCCTTGTCCTCCTGGAGATCCTTGTTGTAGGTGAGCGGCAGGCCGTGGAGCACGCCCTGGACGTGCACCAGGCTCGCCAGTACCCGCGGCGCCTTCGCGCGCAGCAGCTCGGCGGCGTCGGGGTTCTTCTTCTGGGGCATCAGGCTCGAGCCCGAGGCGAAGGCGTCGGACACCTCGCAGAAGCCGAACTCCTCGCTCGACCACAGCACGATCTCGGCACCGAGCTGCGACAGGTGGGTGGCGCAGGTGGCGGCCGCCGACAGGTAGTCGAGCACGAAGTCCCGGTTCGACACAGCGTCCAGCGAGTTTTCGGCCACGCGCTCGAAGCCCAGCTCGGCGGCCAGGTAGTCGCGGTCGGTATCGAAGTTCACCCCGGCCAGCGCGCCGGAGCCCAGCGGCAGCGCGGCGGTCCCAGCGATCACCCCCTCGAAGCGCTCGGCGTCGCGGCTGAAGCGCCACAGGTGGGCCAGCAGGTGGTGCGAGAGGTAGACCGGCTGGGCGCGCTGGAGGTGGGTGTAGCCGGGCAGCGGCCAGTCGAGGTGGCGCTCGGCAAGCTCCAGGATCACGGCCATCAGCTCGCGCAGCAGCTCACCCGCCGAGCGGGCGTGCTCTCGCACCAGCAGGGCCACGTCGGTGGCCACCTGGTCGTTGCGCGAGCGCGCCGTGTGCAGCTTGCCCCCCACCGGCCCGGCGATCTCGGTCAGCCGCCGCTCGACGGCCATGTGCACGTCCTCGTCACCTGCCCGCGGCTCGAACTCGTCCTCCTCGAGCTCGCGGCGCACCTGCTCGAGGCCCGATTCGATCGCGGCGAGGTCGTCCTCGCCGATGATATCGGCGCGGGCGAGCATGCGCGCGTGGGCGAGCGACTGGTCGATGTCGAACGGCGCCAGGCGCAGGTCGAAGGAGATCGACGCGTTGAGCGCCTGGAAGAGCGGGTCCTGGGGCTCTGAGAAGCGGGCCACGGCGGCCCAGTCTACGTTTCGCGCCGCAAGCGCTCGGCTCGGCCGAGTGCGCGCGGATACGCTCTCTGCCTAAGGCAGGGCGGCCACGGAGATGGCGACCTGGCTGGCCAGCAGCGCGCCGAGCAGGTACAGCGACACGCCCCAGCCCAGGTAGGCCTTGCGGCCGCGCGGGTAGAGCCGCGCCTCGGGGCGCATGCCCCGGCTGACCGCCACCGGCAGCATCAGCATCAGGCCAAGCGCGATCAGGCCGTAGCCGGTCCAGCCGGTCACCAGGTAGCCCAGCTCGGGCCGGAAGTCGCTGGCCACGAGCTCGATCGCGCGGTGCCAGAGCAGCAGTGGCAGGGCAGCGGCGGCGCTCAGGCCGGCGAGGCCGCTCAAGAGGGGGCGGGAGCGGGACACGCCACCACTATCGGCAGCTTCCCGGCAGACCTGTCCCTGTGGGCGGTGCTTAGCATTTGCGCCTTGGCCGAGCTCACCCTTCGCCCTGCCCGCGTCACCGACTCCAAGCTCGTGGCGCCGCTGCTCTACGAGAGCGCGGCCGGGATGTACGACCGCTTCGCCGGCAACCGTAAGCGCGCGCTTCGGCTGCTGGAGCGCTCGGTGGACGAGTCAGGCAACAACTCGAGCTCGGAGGTCGTGACGGTGGCCGAGCTCGACGAGCGGGTGGTGGGGGCGCTGGCCGCCTTCCCCGTGGGCGAGGCCGCGTCGCGCTCGCGCGCCTTCCTGAGGCTGTCGCTGCGCTCCACGCCGCCGTGGCGCTGGCTGGGCGTGGTCTGGCTGTTCTGGGCCGGCGCCCACGCCACCCCGAGCCCGCCGGAGGAGACGCTCTACGTGGACGCCCTGGCGGTGGACGCGGGAGCGCGCCGGCAGGGAGCTGCCCGCGCGCTGCTGGCGGAGGCCGAGCGCGAGGCGCGCGAGCGCGGGCTGCCCGCCGTTTCGCTCGACACCGCGCTCGACAACAAGGCCGCCCGCTCGCTCTACCTGAGCGCGGGCTTCGACGAGGTGGCCTACCGGCCGCCGGGGCGCGGGCTGCCCGGGTTCGTGGCGCTCGTCAAGCGCGTCGGTCCGGCGCCGGCGAGCTGAGCCTCGATCGCCTCGCGCAGCGCCAGCGACACGCGTTCGACCTGACCCTCGGCCAGCTCCGGGAAGAAGGGCAGCGCGAGCGAGCGAGCCGCCACGTCCTCGCAGACCGGGAACTCGCCCTCGTGGTGGCCAAAGCGCTCGCGGTAGAAGCTCATCAGGTGGATCGCCGGCAGGTACGGCTTCGAGTCGATCCCGCGCTCGCGCAGTGCCACCACGGTGTCGTCGCGGTCAACCCCGCGCGGCAGCTGCACCACGTACACGAACCAGCTGCGCCGCTCGCCGCCGTCGTCAGGGCAGGGCAGGTCGAGGCCCTCGATTCCGGCCAGGGCCTCCCCGTAGAGGGCTGCGACCCGGGCGCGGGCCGCCAGAAGCTCGTCGAGCCGCTCGAGCTGCGCCAGCCCGAGCGCGCAGGACAGCTCGTCGAGCCGGTAGTTGAAGCCGAGCCGGTCGTGGTCGAGCCAGCCCATGTCCGGCGAGCGGCCCTGGTTGCGCTCGGAGTCGATCGACTCCTTCTGCGCCGCCGAGGCACAGGCCACCGCGCCCCCCTCCCCCGTGGTCAGCTGCTTGTTCGGGTAGAAGCCGAACACCGCCGGGTTGCCGCGCGAGCCCACCGTGGTGCCGTCCGCGTGCGTGGCGCCCAGCGCCTCGCAGGCGTCCTCCACCAGCCACAGCCCTCGCTCGGAAGCAAGCCGCTCGTAGCCCGCCATGTCGGCCGGGTAGCCGAAGATGTGCACAGGCAGGAGCCCTGTCGTGCCCTCGCCCACGACGGCGGCCGCCGCTTCGGGAAGGACGTTCAGGGTGCGTGGGTCGATGTCGCAGAACACCGGCCGGGCCTGCTCGTAGAGCAGGCAGCTG
>DAIMGB010000153.1:0-5454 GCA_036724195.1 Thermoleophilaceae bacterium | reverse complement strand
TGGCGGGTTCTTCGTGGACAACCTGTCGTGGCGCTGGGTCTTCTACGTGAACATGCCGATCGGCGCCATCGCGTTGACGGTCGTTGCGCTCAAGCTGCACCTGCCGCGGCGGCGCACCGAGCACAAGGTCGACTACCTCGGCGCCACGCTGCTCACGGCGGGGGTCAGCTCCGTGATCCTGCTGACCACGTGGGGCGGCAACGAGTACGCCTGGAGCTCGCCAACCATCTTCGGGCTCGGCGCTCTCGGCCTCGTACTGCTGGCGGCGTTCGGCTGGCAGGAGCGCCGCGCGGAGGAGCCGATCATCCCGCTGAGCCTGTTCTCCAGCCGCGTGTTCTCCGTGGCCAGCGGGCTGGCCTTCCTCGTCGGCCTCGGCATGTTCGGCACGATCATCTTCATCCCGCTCTACCTGCAGCTGGTCTACGGTGCCAGCGCCACGAGCTCGGGCCTGCGGATGCTGCCCCTGATCATCGGCCTGCTCGTGGCGAGCATCGCCTCCGGCCGCACCATCACGCGCATCGGGCGCTACCGCCCGTTCCCGATCGCCGGCACGTTCGTGGTCAGCATCGGGATGTTCCTGCTCTCCCTGCTCACGGCGTCCACTCCAAGCTGGGTGGCCTCGCTCTACATGCTGGTGGTCGGCGTCGGCCTCGGCCTCGTCATGCAGGTGCTGATCCTCGCCGTCCAGAACGACGCCACGCCCGGGACGATGGGAGTGGCCACGGCCTCCGCCACCTTCTTCCGCTCGATCGGCGGCTCCTTCGGCGTGGCCATCTTCGGAACGATCTTCGCCAGCCGGCTCGCCGGTCAACTCAGGCACCTGCCGGCCTCGGTGACCAGCCATCTCTCAGGCGGCGTCCACCTCGACCCGGCACAGGCGAAGCGGCTTCCGCCCGCTTCCCACGAGGCGCTCCTGCACGCCTTCGCCAACGCGCTGCACGGCGTCTTCCTGTTCGGCCTCGGGTTCATGCTGCTGGCGTTCGCCCTCTCCTGGGCGCTCAGGGAGGTGCCGCTCCGCGAGGACAGCGGGCGCACCGCCGTGGAGGAAGCCGCCACGCCGTCCTCCGGCACGCCCGCCGAAGCCGTGCCGGTCCACTAGTAGCCGTGGAGCGCATCGGCGTGATCCTCGGCAGCACGCGGCCGGCGCGATTCAGCGAGAGGCCGGCGCGCTGGGTCGCGGAGGCGCTTGCCGCGCGCGGTGATCTGGATGTCGAGCAGCTCGACCTGCGCGAGTACCCGCTGCCCTTCTACGAACAGCCCGCGCCGCCCGCGCGCACGCTGCGCGAGTACCCCGACGAGGCGATCGAGCGGTGGGGACAGAAGATCGACGCGGCGGACGGCTTCGTCTTCGTAACGTCCGAGTACAACCACGGCTACCCGGCCGCGCTGAAGAACGCGATCGACCACCTCTTCCCTGAATGGCACCGCAAGCCCGTCGCATTCGTCGGCTACGGGAACGTGGGAGGTGCTCGGGCGATCGAGCAGCTGCGCGAGGTCGTGGTCGAGCTGGAGATGGCGCCGCTGCGCCACGCGGTCCACATCCTGCCCGACGTGATGGTGCCCGCCATGCGCGCCGATGACTACGACGCCTCGCTGTTCGAGTCGCTCGAGCCGAAGCTGCAACTGCTGGCCGACGACCTGGCCTGGTGGACCAAGGCGCTGGCCGCGGCCCGCGTCGCGGCCTAGCTCAGAGGATCGCCCGCGGGTAGGCGCGAGTTGCCGCCGCCACCATCGCCACGAGGAAGCCGAAGACCACCAGGAAGTCGAGCCACAGCTCGCCGCTCGCGCCGCTGCCGAGCAGCATCTGCCGCAGCCCCTGGACCTCGTAGGTGAGCGGGTTCACGCGCGCGACCACGTGCAGCCAGCCCGGCATCACCGACAGCGGGTAGAGCGCGCTCGAGGCGAAGAAAAGCGGCATGATCACGAGCTGTCCGATGCCCATGAAGCGCTCGCGCGTGTGCACCACGGCGGCGATCAGCATGGACATGCACGCGAAGGACGCGGTGCCGAGCACGAGCAGTACCAGCGCGCCCGCCACTCCGAGCACAGTCCAGTGGAGGCCGATGCCCACGATCGCGAGGATCGCCAGCAGCAGCACGGCCTGCACGGCGGACCGGACTCCCGCGCCCGATGCCTTGCCCAGCACGATGGCCGCGCGCGGCAGCGGCGTGGCGAGCATTCGCTGGAGCTGGCCCACGTCGCGCTCCCAGATCACGGCGAGGCCGAAGAAGATGGCGATGAAGAGCGCGGCCTGGGCCATCACGCCGGGCGCGATGTAGGCGCGGTACTCGATATTGCCGGTGTTCAGCGCGTGAACAGGTCCACGTAGTCGTGGCGGATCTTGCGCATCTCTGCCTGGGCCATCGCGGCGGTGCCGGCCACGAGGCGCGCGAGTGCGCTGCCGGCAAGTGCCTGGCGGCGCTCGACCTCAGCCGAGGCGCTGGGCAACGCGACGCTGCGCACGGACATCCCTCAACCTCCCCCCTTCTTCCTCGATGGCGTGACCGGTCACGTCGGTGAAGAGCTCTTCGAGGCTCTCCGTGCCGTGCTCCCCGAGCAGCGCGGCAGGCGAGCCCTCAGCCACGATCGCGCCGCGGTCCATGATCGCCAGGCGCTCGCAGTGGCGCTCGGCCTCCTCCATCTGGTGCGTGGTCACCACAATCGTGGTCCCGGCCTCGGCCCTCAGGTCGTCGAGCCGGTCCCACACCATGCGCCGCGCGGTCGGATCCAGCCCCACCGTGGGCTCGTCGAGGAAGAGCACGCGCGGCCGGTTGAGCAGCGCCGTCGCGATCTCCAGCCGCCGGAGCATCCCGCCGGAGAGGTCGCGCGCCAGGCGGCCGAGCATGGACTCGAGGTCCATCGTCTCGATCGCCTCGTCGATCCGCTCCGGGCGGTCGCGCCTGCTCACGCCTGTCACGCGGGCGTAGAAGTCGAGGTTCTCGGCCGCGGTCAGGGCGCCGTCCACCGAGATCGCCTGGGGCACGTAGCCAATCGAGGCGCGCACCTGCAGGCCTTCCCGCCGGACGTCGAAGCCGGCCACGCTCGCGCTCCCTGCGGTGGGGCGGAGCAGCGTGGTGAGCACCCGCAGGGTCGTCGTCTTGCCGGCGCCGTTCGGGCCGAGCAGCCCATAGACCTCCCCCTCGGCCGCTTCGAACGACGCCCCCGCCACGGCTTCGATCTCGCCGAAGCGGACCACGACGTCGCGAACGGACACCGCCTCCGGCCGCCCGTTGCGAATGTCTGTCTCCCCGATAACCACGTCCTTACGTAAACGTAAGGTTAGTGAACGGGCTGGGCGCCGGCCTCGGCCGCGTCTTGCGCCTCGGGGCTCTGCTGCTCGCCCTCCACGTTGAGCTGGGGCAGGATGCGGTCGAGGGCCCGCGGCAATGCCCAGTTGCGCTCGCCCATGAGCAGCATCAGGCCCGGCACGAGCACGCTGCGGATGATCAGGGCGTCGAGGAGGACGGCGCTCGCGAGCCCGATGCCGAACAGCTTGATCACGCGCTCGCCGCCAAGGACGAAGGCGCCGAACACGACGATCATGATCGCCGCCGCCGCGGTGATCGTCCGGCCGGTGGCAGCGAGTCCGTGGATGACCGCCTGCCGGTTGTCGCGGCGGCGGTGCCACTCCTCGTAGATGCGGCTCACGAGGAACACC
The DNA here is from genome assembly GCA_036724195.1 of Thermoleophilaceae bacterium. Classification (GTDB taxonomy): domain Bacteria; phylum Actinomycetota; class Thermoleophilia; order Solirubrobacterales; family Thermoleophilaceae; genus DATACN01. The sequence continues at coordinate 1,796 of DAIMGB010000153.1, read as the reverse complement.
TCGTAGTCCATCGACAGGCCGAAGAGGATCGCGAACACCATTACCGGCAGGAAGGCCTCGATGGGTCCCGTCCTGCTGATGCCGACGACGTCGCCCAGCCAGCCCCATTGGAACACGGCAACGACCATGCCGAACGCGGCAGCTACGGAGAGGAGGTTCATGATCGCCGCCATCGCCGGGATCACGAGACTGCGGAACACCGCCGTCAGCAGCAGGAACGACAGCAGCACGACGACTCCGATGAACAGCGGCAGCTTCCGCGCGAGGACGTGGGAGAAGTCCTCGAAGATCGCCGTCGGCCCGCCCACGAGCACGCGTGGGCCGCTGCCGCGGGTCGCGTCTGGAAGCAGCTGGTCGCGCAGCCGGTGCAGCAGATCTGTGGTCGATTTGTCTTGCGGCGATCCGCGGGGCACCACCTGCACGACCGCGATGCGGGGCACTCCGCCGCGTCCCCCGATTACCTGTGGGGGCGTGACCGCGGCCACGTCGGGGTCGCGCTGGACGCTCGCCAGGGCGCCCTTCAGAGCCGCGGTCTGGCTGGGACCGCGCACCTCGGCGACCAGCTGCAGGGGTCCGTTGAAGCCGGGCCCGAAGCCGCGGGCGAGGAGGTCGTAGGCCTTGCGCGTGGTTCGCTGGGCGGGGTCGTTGCCCTGGTCCGCGGACCCCAGGCGCAGCGAGAGGAAGGGGATCGCGATCACGAGCATGAGCACGGCGGCCGCTCCGGCGAACACCGCCGGGTGGCGCTGCATCACCCGCGCCCATCGGCTCCACCAGGGGGATTCGTCGTCGGTCGTGACGTGGCCGGCGGCCAGGGCGCGGCGGTCGCGGCGCGGCAGCACGCGACCACCGAAGAAGCCCAGCAGCGCGGGCAGCAGCGTGAGCGCGGCGGCCACGGTGACGGCCACGACGACGCTGGCGGCCACCGCGACGCCGTAGAGGAAGCTGACGCCGAGCGCGAACATGCCCAGCAGCGCGATGCACACAGTGATGCCGGCGAAGAAGACGGCACGGCCGGAGGTGTCGAGCGCCTCGACAGCCGCACTCTCGGGATCCAATCCCCGCTTCAGCCCCTGCCGGAAGCGCGTGACGATGAACAGCGCGTAGTCCACGCCGACGCCGAGGCCGATCAGCAGCGAGAGCTCCGAGCTGAAGGAGGCCATCGTGAGCGTGTTGGAGAGCAGCCCGATCACCGCCAGGCCCACGCCAAGGGACACGGCCGCGGTGATGAGCGGGAGTGCGGCCGCCAGCAGGGAGCCGAACACCAGCAGGAGCACGATCGCCGCGGCGGCGAAGCCGATGCCAGCGCCGCCGACGCTGGGCTGCGTGGTCCGCTCAATTGCCTGGCCACCGAGCTCTATCTGGACTCCGTTGCCGCCGGCGGCTTGTGCCACGTTCACCACGCGCTTGACCGCGTCGACGGGGAGGTCGATCGCCTGCCGGTCGAAGGTGAGGTTGGCGTAGGCGATCCGCCCGTCGCGCGAGACCTGGGACTTGCCCGCGGGCGTATACGGCGAGCCCACCACCGCGACGTGGGGGAGCTGGGCGACGCGCCTCAGCATCGCGTCGACGTGGCCCCGGAACTGTGGGTCGGTGACGCGCCCTTCCTTCGCCGCGACGACGATCTGGTCGGTGTCGCCAGAGGCCTTCGGCGCCGCGCGTTGCAGCAGGGCGAGGGCGTCCGTGCTCTCGGTTCCCTTGAGCTTGAAGGAGTCCTTGTAGCCGCTCCCGACGGCGCCGTGGATGGCCGACAGCGCGATCAGTGCGACGATCCAGCCGGCCAGCACGGCACGGCGGTG
>DAIMGB010000152.1:0-5507 GCA_036724195.1 Thermoleophilaceae bacterium | reverse complement strand
AGGAACGCGACCATAGCGCCCGTCGAGAGCAGGGATGCCACGATGTCGGTGAGCTCGATCGAGATGTAGTTCGAGGTCGCGAACTGCGCGATCGCGAAGGCCAGGCCGCCGACCAGGGCGACGGGCCAGGTCTGGCGCAGGCCGCGGGCGCCGTCGACCATGAACACGAGGATCAGCGGCACGAACAGCGCCAGGAAGGGCGTTTGGCGGCCCACCATCGAACCGAGGTGGTCCACGGGCAGGCCCGTGGTCTCGGCGAGCGTGGTGATCGGAATCGCGATCGCGCCGAAGGCGACCGGCGCGGTGTTCGCCACGAGCGCCACCGACGCGGCCTTGATCGGCTTGAAGCCGAGCGCGATCAGCATCACCGAGGTGATCGCCACCGGGGTGCCGAACCCGGCGAGCGCCTCGAGCAGCGCGCCGAAGGCGAACGCGATCACGACCGCCTGGATGCGCTGGTCGTCCGAGATCGTGCCGAAGGAGCGCCTGAGCACCGCGAAGTGGCCGGTCTCGACGGTCATGTTGTAGACCCAGATCGCCGTGACGACGATCCACATGATCGGGAACAGGCCGAAGATCGCGCCCTCGGACGTGGACAGGGCCACCTGGCCGACGGGCATGTCGTAGACGATCAGCGCGACCAGCACGGCTACGGCGAGCGCCGCCAACGCGGCGAGGTGCGCCTTGAGCTTGAAGCCGCCGAGCAGCACGAACAGCGTGAGGATCGGCAATGCGGCGAAGATCGACGACAGGCCGAGTGAATCCGATACCGGCGAAAAGTTCTGTTGGAACAAGATGGCCTCCCTCGTGGGTCTCACCGCCAGCTTCCCCCATAGGAGGGCGAGGGAAACCCGTAGGCTGAGCCGCTGTGCGCGTCGCGCTGTTCGTGACCTGCTTCAACGACACGCTCTTCCCCGAGACCGGGCGCGCGACCGTGCGCCTGCTGGAACGGCTGGGCTGCGAGGTCGACTTCCCCGAGGAGCAGACCTGCTGCGGGCAGATGCACTTCAACTCCGGCTACGCGCGCGAGGGTCTCGAGCTGGCGCGGCGCTTCGAGCGCGTCTTCGCCGGCGCCGAGGCCGTGGTGTCGCCCTCGGCCTCGTGCGTGGGGATGGTGCGCGAGCAGGCCGGCGTGGACGCGCCCGTGTACGAGCTGTCGGAGTTCCTGACCGGGCCGCTCGGGCTCGAGGACGTGGGGGCCTACTACCCCCATCGCGTGACCTGGCACCCGACCTGCCACTCGCTGCGCGTGCTCCGTGTGGGGGACGCGCCCCTTCGCCTGCTGCGCGCCGTGAAGGGCATCGACCTCGTGGAGCTGCCGGAGGCGAACGAGTGCTGCGGCTTCGGCGGCACGTTCGCCGTCAAGAACGCCGACGTGTCGATGGCGATGCTGTCCGACAAGCTGCGGAGCGCGCTCGACACCCGGGCGGAGGTGGTCGCCGCCGGCGACAACTCCTGCCTGATGCACATCGGCGGCGGCCTCTCGCGCCAGCGCACGGGCATGCGCGCGGTTCACCTGGCACAGATCCTCGCCTCCACCGAGGAGCATCCCGAGTCGTGAAGGGCTTCCCCGCGGCCGCCCGGGAGTCGCTGCAGGACTCCCAGCTGCGGCGCAACCTCGCCCACGCGACGCGCACGATCCGCGAGAAGCGCGCGGGCGTGGTGGGCGAGCTGCCTGACTGGGAGCAGCTGCGCGACGCCGGCGAGGCGATCAAGGACCGCGTGCTGCTCGGCCTCGACGGCTACCTCGAGCAGCTGGAGGAGGCGGTCGTGCGCGCCGGCGGGCAGGTGCACTGGGCGCGCGACGCCGCCGAGGCAAACGCGATCGTCTGCGGACTCGCGCGCGACCACGGCGTGGACGAGGTCGTGAAGGTCAAGTCGATCGCCACCGACGAGATCAAGCTGAACGAGGCGCTCGCGGCGGCGGGGGTGCGCGCGGTCGAGACCGACCTGGCCGAGCTGATCATCCAGCTCGACCACGACGAGCCGTCGCACATCCTCGTGCCGGCCATCCACAAGAACCGCGCCGAGATCCGCGAGCTGTTCCTGCGCGAGCTCGAGGTAGAAGAGCTATCCGACGACCCTGGCGCTCTCACCGAGGCGGCGCGCCGCCACCTGCGTCGCAAGTTCCTCGACGCGCGCATGGGCATCAGCGGCGCGAACTTCGGGATCGCCGACACCGGCGCCGTGTGCGTGGTCGAGTCCGAGGGCAACGGCCGGATGTGCACGACGCTGCCCAACGTGCTCGTCACCGTGATGGGCATCGAGAAGCTGCTGCCGAGCTGGCGCGACCTGGAAGTCTTCCTGCAGCTCCTGCCGCGCTCCTCGACCGGCGAGCGCATGAACCCCTACACGTCGTTCTGGACCGGCGTCACCGACGGCGACGGCCCGCGCGAGTTCCACCTCGTGTTGCTCGACAACGGGCGCACCGCCACGCTCGCCGACGAGACCGGCCGCCAGGCGCTGCGCTGCATCCGCTGCAGCGCGTGCCTGAACTCCTGCCCGGTCTACTCGCGCACCGGCGGGCACGCCTACCAGTCGGTCTATCCGGGGCCGATCGGCGCGATCCTGACCCCCCAACTCAAGGAGCTGCGCGAGGGCCGCTCGCTGCCGTGGGCCTCCAGCCTGTGCGGCGCCTGCTACGAGGTCTGCCCGGTGAAGATCGACATCCCGCGCGTCCTGGTGCACCTTCGCGGCAAGATCGTCGACGACGACCGCGACAAGCCCGTGCCGGACCCCGAGCGGCTGGCGATGGGGGCGCTGGCGAAGGCCTTCTCGAGTCGCCGCAACTACGAGCGAGCCCAGCGCCTCGGCCGCGCGGGCCAGTGGCCCTTCGTGCGCCGCGGCCGCATCGAGCACCTTCCCGGACCGCTTCGCCGGTGGACCCTGATGCGCGACCTGCCTCAGATGCCTAGCCAGACCTTCAGGGAATGGTGGCGCGCGCGGTGAGATGGCAAAGCGCGTCCCTTAGCACGCGTCCGGACAAGCCTCCTGCCCGCGGCCACACGTGCCCCCTACGCCACCGGTGGCGATCCGGGGTTACATCGTGAGTGCCCGGGACGAGGTCTTGAATCGCGTGCGTTCCGCGCTGGGCGATGCGCGCGGTGGCGCGGTTGAGGTGCCGCGCGAGTACCGCGTCCGTGACGAGTCCTCCCACGAGCAGGTCGTCGAACGTTTCGCGGAGCGGGTGGCTGATTACCAGGCGAACGTGCTTCGCGCGGCTGCCGGCGAGCTGGCCGTGGTGCTCGCCGGCGCGTGTCGCGAGCGCGGCGCCTCGCGGCTTGGGGTGCCGCCCGGCCTGCCGGGCGAGTGGACGCCGGAAGGTGTCGAGCTGGTGGCCGACGAGGAGCTCTCGCCGCACGATCTCGACGACCTCGACGGGGCGCTAACGGGCTGCGCCGTGGCGATTGCGGAGACGGGCACGGTGGTGCTCGACGGGGGAGGGGGGCAGGGCAGGCGCGCGCTCACGCTGGTGCCCGACTACCACCTCTGCGTGGTGTCCGAGGATCAGATCGTGGGCCTCGTGCCGGAGGCGGTGGGGAGGCTTGAGGAGGCGGCGCGGGAGGGGCGGCCGCTCACGTTCGTGTCCGGGCCGTCGGCGACGTCGGACATCGAGCTGAGCCGCGTGGAAGGGGTGCACGGCCCGCGCAAGCTCGACGTGGTGATCGTGTCGTGAGGACCGTCTACCTCGGCACATCCGAGTTCGCGGTGGCCGTGCTCGAGGAGCTGGCGCGCATCCCGCACCGTCCCGAGCTGGTGGTCACGCGGCCCGACCGCGGGCGGGGGAGGGGGCGGAAGGTCACGCCGCCGCCGGTGGCCGAGCAGGCCGGGCGCCTCGGCATCGACCTGATCCAGCCCCAGAGCGTGAACGACGATGAGGCGCTCGCGCGGATCGCCGCGGCGGAGCCCGAGGTTGTGCTGATCTGCGCATATGGGGCGCTGATCAAGGAGCCGCTGCTGTCCGCGTACGAGATGCTCAACGTGCACCCGTCGCTGCTGCCGCGCTGGCGCGGCGCCGCGCCGATCGAGCGCGCGATCGAGTGCGGCGACGAGGCGACCGGCGTGACGATCATGCGGCCCACGGCCGAGCTCGACGCCGGGCCGATGTGCCTCCAGCGGCCCGAGCCGATCCGCCCCGACGACGACTTCGGCACGCTGTCGGCCCGGCTCGCCGCGCTCGGCGGCGAGCTTCTCGTGGAGGCCCTCGACCAGCGGCCTCCGTTTCGCGAGCAGCCCGAGGATGGCGTGACCTACGCCGAGAAGATCGACCGCGACGACCGTCGGCTCGACCCCTCCCGGAGCGCCGCCGAGCTGGCCCGGAAGGTGCGCGCGCTCCATCCACACATAGGCGCCTGGCTGGAGCTGCCGGGGGGCGACCGGCTGGGCGTGCAGCTCGCGGCGCCGGTGGCCGGCGACGCGGGGCTGGCCCCCGGCGAGCTCGCCGAAGACGGCGGCCGGCTCCTGTTTGGCACCTCCGCGGGCGCCCTCGAATTGCTCCAGGTGCAGCCCGCCGGGGGCCGCGCGATGGACGCCCACGCCTGGGTACTGGGACACGGCCGGGCGCTGGCACGTCAAGATGACTCCTAGTGGCTGCTGAACAACCCCTCGATCTCGGGCCGAAGTGCCCCGCCTGCGGCGAGCCGTGGCTGCGCGGCACGAACCTCGCTGGGCGCTACCGCTGCCTCAACTGCCTTAAGCGGTTCGAGCTGCGCTCGGAGTGCCCCAACTGCGGCGAGCACTCGACGATCGCCCGCATGTCGGACACCGCCAACGTGACCTGTCGCAACTGCGGCAGCTCGATGCTGCAGCGGATCTGACCTTGCCGCGCTAGCGGTTGCGGCGCTGCTTGAACCGGCGGGAGACGTCCCTGCCGAGGTCCCTGAAGCCGCCGAGCACGCTGCCGGCGCCGGAGCTCAGCGCGCCATGCCGGTCGTCGCTGCTGCCGGTGGGCGCGGGCGTAGCGGGCCGCTGGACCTCTGTCTGGCCGCCCGCCTGAGCGGCGCGCTCGTCCGGGGCGGGCGAGGCGTGGCCGTTGGTCGCGGGCTTGGTGGTCTCCGATGCTGTCTCAGCGGGCCGCTCCTTCGGCTTGTCGGCCACGTGGTCGGAGGGACCGGACGAGCGGCCGCGCGCGGCGGCGGCGGCGGCCCCGGCGGCCGGGGCCGCGGCCGACGGCTCGTCCTTTACGGCTTCGGGCTTGTCCGCCGGCGCGTCGTCGTCCTTCTCCGCGTCGCGCGACTTCGAACCGGCCGCTGCGGCGCCTCCGGCGGCTGCCGTGGCGAGCCCGGGCGCGGCGGGAGCGCCGGCGGCCTGGACTGCCGGGCTGTGGCGGCGGCGGAGCAGGGTCGCGACGGCGCCCATCATCGTCAGCACCAGCGCCGTCAGGACCAGGACGAGCCAGGTCGGGAAGTCGCTTGTGTTGGCGCTGGCGGTGCGGGCGCCCTTGTCCAGCTTCAGGGAGTTGTCGCCGTAGGAGGCGTGGGCGCCGGCGATGCCCTGGGCGTCGTTGG
>DAIMGB010000151.1:0-5507 GCA_036724195.1 Thermoleophilaceae bacterium | reverse complement strand
CCTTGCGCAGCCACTCCACCTTCTCGGCGTCCTCGAAGAACTCCTCGGACATCGTGAGCAGCATCGACTCGTCCACGCGGTCCTCGCGCGACATGTTCCTCGCCCGGTCCAGCCAGAGCTCGCCGTTGCGCTTCGCCCAGGCGCCGGCGCGCGGGTAGGTCACCGCCAGCGTCAGCGTGCGCACCCGCTCCGGCGCCGCAAGGGCCAGCTCCTGCGCGATCGTTCCGCCCATCGACAGCCCGAGCAGATGGAAGGAGTCGAGCCCGAGTGCGTCCGCCAGCGCCAGCGTGTCGTGCGCCATGTCCTTGATCTCATACGGCCCGTCGGCGTGCGACGAGCGGCCGACGTCGCGGTTGTCGAAGGTGAGCGTCCGGTGGCGGGCCGTGAACGCCTTCAGCTGTGGGATCCAGGCGAGCGAGTCGGTGGCGAGTCCCATGATGCAGAGCAGGGGCTCGCCCTCGCCGCGTTCCTCGTAGAAGAGGGTCTGACCGTTGGCCTGGAGCTCGGGCACGGGCCGGAAGGCTAGGGACTAGGCTCCAGGCATGACCGACACCACCACCTCAGCACAGGCGACGAACTCACAGGGCAACGGCAAGCCGGCCGCTTCGATCGAGGTCAGAAACCCGGCCACGGGCGAGCTGATCGGCACCGTTCCGGCGTTCGGGATCGAGGACATGGCCGGCGTGGTGGCCCGCGCCCGCACGGCGCAGCCCGGCTGGGAGGCGCTCGGCTTCGAGGGGCGCGGCCAGGTGCTGAAGCGCGCGCAGAAGTGGCTCGTGGACAACGGCGACCGCGTAGCGCGCACGATCGTCGCCGAGACCGGCAAGGCCTACGAGGACGCGATGCTGGCCGAGATCGGCTACGCCGCGAGCGCCTTCGCCTACTGGGCCAAGAAGGCCCCCAAGCTGCTGGCCGACGAGAAGATCCGCTCGATCTCGCCGTTCGTGATCGGCCGCAAGATGGTCGTGCGCTACGCGCCCGCCGGGGTGGTCGGCGTGATCGGGCCCTGGAACTACCCGCTCACGAACTCGTTCGGCGATTGCATCCCCGCGCTCGCCGCCGGCAACGCGGTGGTGCTGAAGCCCGCCAGCCTGACGCCGCTCACCTCGCTGCTGATGGCGGAGGGCCTGCGCGAGGCGGGTCTTCCCGAGAACGTGTTCACCGTGACTCCGGGGCCGGGCCCGATCGGCTCCGAGCTGATCGACCACGTGGACTTCGTGATGTTCACCGGCTCCACCGAGGTCGGCAAGAAGATCATGGAGCGCGCCTCGAAGACGCTCACGCCGGTGGGCCTCGAGCTGGGCGGCAAGGACCCGATGATCGTGCTCGAGGACGCCAACCTCGAGCGCGCCGCGAACGCCGCCGTGCACTACTCGATGCAGAACGGCGGGCAGACCTGCATCTCGGTCGAGCGTGTGTACGTCGAGGAGCCTGTGTACGACGAGTTCGTGGGCAAGGTGGAGCAGAAGCTCCGCAAGGTGCGCCAGGGCGTGCCCGGCGGCGCCGGCGTGACGGACGTGGGCGCGGTCACCTCGCCACCTCAGGTCGACCTGATCGAGGAGCACGTCAAGGACGCGGTCGCCAAGGGCGCGCGCGTGCTGGTGGGCGGCAAGCGCGGCGAGGGCCCGGGCGACTTCTACGAGCCCACGCTGCTCGTGGACGTGGACCACACGATGGAGTGCATGATGGAGGAGACCTTCGGGCCGACGCTGCCGGTGATGAAGGTGCGCGACGCCGAGGAGGCGGTCCGGCTGGCGAACGACTCGCCCTACGGGCTGCAGGCGTCGGTGTGGACCAGGGACACCGCCAAGGGCGAGCGACTGGCACGAATGATCGAAGCAGGCGTGTCCTCCGTGAACGACACGCAGGTCAACTACCTGGCGCTCGAGCTGCCGATGGGCGGCTGGAAGCAGTCGGGCCTCGGCGCCCGCCACGGCGCCGATGGGATCCGCAAGTACACCAAGCGCCAGGCGCTGCTCATCACGCGCTTCGGCACAAATCGCGAGCTCCACTACCTGCCCTACAAAGCGGGCACCACGAAGCTTGCGTCCAGGCTCGTAAAACTGATCTACGGACGTCGCGGCTAGCTGCCGATTACAGGAGGCGATGCGCCTCCTGCTCGCCCTATTCGCATGCCTGATCGCGCTCGCCACGGCCGGCGCCGCGTGAAGCACCCCTCCAAGGGCGCGCTGGCGCTGGTGGACTGGCTCGAGCACAACAGCCGCGGGGTGTCCTGGGGAATCATGCGCTGTGAGAAGCTCAACCGCCACGATTACAGCCTCCATTCCGAGGGCCGCGCGGTGGACTGGCACCTCGACGTGCACAGCGCCGCCGACAGGCGTGCGGCGCAAAGGCTGATCCTGATGCTGCTGGCCACCGACAAGGCCGGCAACCCTCACGCGCTGGCCCGCCGCATGGGCGTACAGGAGATCATCTGGGACTGCCGCTCCTGGTGGTCGGGCGCCGACCGGATGGGCTCCTACTCGGTCTGTTACGACAGCAAGGGGCGCAGGAAGAAGCATGTCGACGAGACCCTTGGGCACCTGAACCACGTGCACATCGGGCTCAGCCTGGCGGGCGCGCGCAAGCAGACCACGTTCTGGAGATAGCAATCGCGCTCTCCGGCGCGGTTCCAGGCAAGCCGCTTCTCCGCGTTGCCCCGCGTCCCCGACTCTTACGGGCTAGCTTTGGGCTCCTTGCCGGAGCTATCGCCGAAGAACAAGATCCACATCGAGGTCGACCGGGCCCTCTGCATCGGCTCGGGCGACTGCGTGGACAGCGCGCCTGACGTGTTCCAGCTCGACGCCGAGGACAAGGCCGTCGTGGTGGACCCGGACGGCGCGCCCGTCGACGACGTGATCGAAGCGGCCGGCAACTGTCCCGTCAGCGCGATCTTCGTGATCGGCGCCGACGGCGACTTATATCCCTAAGGAGACCAATCGCGCTCTCGGCGCCCTGGCGAGGCCAGCCGCTGTTCCGCGTTGCCCGGCGCCCCCTACGCGAGAGGGCTAGCCCCGGCGCCGGCGGCGCAGCAGCAGGAGGGCGATGCCCAGGGCCAGGGGGACCAGGGCGCGCCGGGCGGGCGTGGTGCCGCCCCGCTCGTGGTGGGCTCCGCCTCCACCCAGCGCGAACTCGTCGGCCGCCAGCACGTCGTGGGGCTCGCGGTCGGCGATGTGCGGGTCGGGCGCGCGGGCGCCACGGGTTGGCAGGGCGAACTCGTCCGCCGCCAGCACGTTGTGGGCCTCGTGGTCCTCGTCATGGGGGTCCGGCGGGCGATGCTCGCGAGTGGGCATGGCGAACTCGTCGGCTGCCAGCACGTCGTGCGGCTCGTCTATTGCGTTCGGGTCGCGGGTGACCCTTTCGTTTGCCATGCCGTGGATGCTGGCAGATCGCGCGGCGTCGCCGGCTCAGGGGGCTCACGGTGCACCGCCACGCCCGCCATCACGAGCGCCACGCCGGCGACGTCGGTGGCGCTAGGCACCTGGGTCAGCACGATCAGTCCGATGAGCGTGGCCGTGGCCGGCAGGAGCGATACCAGCAGCGCGTAGGTGGCGCGCGGCAGCTCGCGCATGGCGAGCTGGTCGCACACGTAGGGGATCACCGACGACGAGATTCCCACGCCGATCCCGGCCAGGAGAGCCACAGGGTCGCCAAGGGCCGGCACCGCCGCGAAGCCGGCCAGCGGAGTGACCACAGCGGCCGCGATCAGCATCGACGCGGCCAGGCCGTCCACGCTGTCGAGCGCGCGGATGCGCGAGACCCGGTGGGCCAGCACGATGTAGAGCGCGAACAGCAGCGCGTTGGCGAATGCGAACGCCACGCCGAGCGGCGCGCCCTCGATGCGCACGCCGGTGAGCAGGTACACGCCCGGAACCGCCAGCAGCAGCGCGATCGCGTTGCGCCGCGAGCGTGCGCCGAGCGCCGCCAGCCCCACCACCGGCAGGAACTCGATGGCCGCCACGGTGCCGAGCGGCAGGCGGTCGATGGCGATGTAGAAGCAGCAGTTCATCAGCGCCAGCACGGCGCCCCAGGCGATCACGACGCGGGGCACGGGAAAGGCGCGCCAGGGCCGGCGCCAGGCGCAGAAGACGATGGCGGCGGAGGCGATCCGCAGCCACGCCACACCGAGCGGCTCCACGCGCACGAACAGCAGCACGGCGAACGCCGGGCCGAGGTAGTGGAAGACCGCGCTGACGACGAAATAGAGCTGGGGAGGCATCCCGACATAGGTTTCCCTGGCTGGGAGCTTTGTGGAATGGCCAAGCACAGGTAGTCTCAGCTACATGGTTCTCAATCAAAGGCAAAACGGCGCCGAAGCCGTCGATCAGGTAAATCGCCGTCTGATGGCGGAGCTGCAGGACGACGGGCGCCTGTCGCTGGCCGAGCTCGGGCGGCGCGTGGGCCTGTCCGCGCCGGCCGTGGCCGAGCGCCTCCAGCGCCTGGAGGACGACTGCGTGATCACCGGCTACCGCGCCCTCCTCGACCCGCGCGCGCTCGGGCTGGGCCTGAGCGCCGTGGTGCGCATCCGGCCGAACGCACGTCAGCTGGCGAAGGTCGCGGAGCTGGCACGCAAGACGCCGGAGGTGGTGGAGTGCCACCGCATCACCGGCGAGGACTGCTACTTCATGCGCATGCACCTGCGCGACGTCGAGCACCTCGAGGAGGTCATCGACCAGTTCGTGCTCTACGGGCAGACCACCACCTCGATCGTCCAATCCTCACCCGTGCCGCTGCGCGGCGTGGCGCTCTAGGGCCGCCGCTACCTTTCTGCGCATGCGCCGGCGCGCCCTCGCACTGCTGCCCCTTGCGGCGATCGCGGTCGCGTTCGCGGGCTGCGGGCAGGATCACCCGGCCGGCGGGGGGAAGGGCTCATCCGGCGACGAGGTGGTGCTGACCCCGGAGACGGCGGCCGCGGCTCGCAAGCACGCGGCCAAGGCGAAGACGAAGGCGGCCCGCACGCGGGCGCAGGTCGTCCAGCTCGAGGGCGCGGGCGCGAAGACGCCCACCGGCGGCGGCGCCGCGGGCGATGCGCCGAGCCCCGGAGCGGCCAGCGACGCCGAGGTGCGCGCCGAGCTTCGCGCGGCCCGCCGCGACCTGCGCAGCTTCAAGGCCCACCTCACGAGCACGGCCTTCCTCCAAGAGGGCCCACGGGCGAAGGTGCTCCACGACGGCTCGGCGGTGGCGCCCAGGGACGCTCCGGAGGCCGTCAAGCGCGTGATCCTCGCCGGCAACGAGATCGCCAAGTTCCCCTACAAGTGGGGCGGCGGCCACGGCGCCTGGCGCGACAACGGCTACGACTGCTCCGGCTCCGTGTCCTTCGCGCTGGCTGGGGCGGGCTTCCTGAACAGCCCGCTCACCTCGGGATCGTTCGCCGGCTGGGGCGAGGCCGGCCCCGGCGACTGGATCACGATCTACGCCAACAACGGCCACGTGTTCATGCTGGTGGCCGGCCTGCGCTTCGACACGAGCGGCCGGGGCCGCGCGGGCACCCGCTGGCAGCCCGCCGC
>DAIMGB010000150.1:0-5507 GCA_036724195.1 Thermoleophilaceae bacterium | reverse complement strand
GGGTCCAGGCCCATCACGTTGTCGTGGAACTTGTTGCGGTTCGAGGTGGTCCCGTAGCCGGTGTTGTCCGACACCGCGTCGGGCACGGCGATCAGCATGCTGCCGCGGCGCCAGTTGTCCCACATGCGGTTGCCCTTGACCTCGTTGTTGTTGCCGCCCGCGATCAGGATGCCCGTGCCCACCGGCACCGGCACGCGCGGCACCACGTCGGAGCTCTTTACGAAGCTGTTGAAGTTGTTCGAGTAGATCCGGTTGTTCTCGAACACCGCGCTGTCCTGCGGGTAGCCCGGGTGGCCCCCGGCGAAGAACGAGTCGGTGGCGATGCCGGTGCTGTTGTCGTAGAAGTTGTTCCCGTACACGTGCGTGGCGTTGCCCATCGTGCCGCTGTAGCCGAGCGTGTTGTGGTGGACGTCACAGCGCGTGATCGCCTGGTTCAGGCGCGGCTGCGCCTCGATGCGCTGCTCGCCCGTGTCCACCGCGCCGCCCGGGTACACGCCCGAGTCGCCGTTGCCCGCGGCCTCGCAGTCGGTGGTCAGCCCGTGGTCGGAGGCGAACGTGAGCGTGCCGTACTCGCCGTTGTAGAGCACCTTCACGAACTTGATCAGGTAGCCGTCGGCCTCGTGCACGTAGAGCGCGTGCTCGGTCGCGTGCGCGAGCGTCATGTTGCGGATCACGAAGCCGTCGGCGCGGTCGGCCTTCAGCAGCACGTCCTTGACCGGCGTGCCCTGCTTGCGAAGCTGGGAGCGGCGCGGGTCCTTCGCGCCGTCGATACGGACGTCGTCGGGGCTGGCGCCGGAGCCCTCGATCTGGAGGTTGCAGCGCTTGCAGGGCCCCGCGTCGGGGATGCCGTGGCGGCTTTGCAGCGGCGGGTCGGGGGGCTTCTTTCCGCTCAGGGAGCGTCCGCCGACGAAGATCAGGCTCTGGTCGTTGGGACACCTGACCTGGTACTCGTAGGACGAGGCGTTCGCGCCCTTGTCCGACTTCACCCGGTACTGGGCGCACTTCGGGTCGTTCTTCGGCTTCTTGCGCGACGGCTCCTCGGTGTAGAGGCCCGGCATCACGACAATGCGGTCGTTGTTGCGCGAGCGGAACACCGCGCGCTGGATGTTGCGGTACTTGCAGCGCTTGAAGAAGGTCCGGTTCAGGCGCCTGAGCCCGCGCGCCTTCTTCGCCGAGATCCGCTTGGCGGGCTGCGTCGGGCGGATCCGCACGCCCTTCTTGCGAGCCTTCCGGATGGACGCGTACGCGCTCTTCAGCGAGCCCGGCTTGCAGACCACCCGCACGTGGGTGCCGCGGTGGCGCTTCGCGGCCGAGCTGAGGCTGCGCGCCTTCGGCACCTTGCCGCCGGTGGCCGGCTTGACCGACGCGTCAGGCGCGGGGTCCGGCCAGTAGGAGTTGCGCTCGATGTGGGACAGCGCGACCTGGGGTACCAGCAACACCCCCAAGAGCACCATCAATGAGATACCCACCCGCCTCATGCCGCGGGCGCGAGATTACTGCTTCAACGCAGCCTGCGCGGCGGCAACCCGTGCAATCGGGACGCGGTAGGGCGAGCAGCTCACGTAATCGAGCCCGGCCATCTGGAAGAACTCGACCGAGTCCGGGTCGCCGCCGTGCTCGCCACAGATCCCGAGCTTCAGATCAGGGTGCGCCTCGCGCCCGACCCAGGCCGCCAGGCGCACCAGCCAGCCCACGCCCAGCTTGTCGATCGTCTCGAAGGGGCTGCGGTCGAGGATCTTCTTCTCCATGTATGGGCCGAGGAAGCCGCCCTCGGCGTCGTCGCGCGAGAAGCCGAGCGCCGTCTGGGTGAGGTCGTTGGTGCCGAACGAGAAGAAGTCGGCGTGCTCGGCGATGCGGTCGGCTACGAAGCACGCGCGCGGCAGCTCGATCATCGTGCCCACGTGGAGCGGCAGCTCGCCGTCGGTCTCCTCCTGATGTATTCGCTCCACCAGCTCGCGCATCAGCTCGAGCTCCTTCTCGTAGGCCACGAGCGGGATCATCACCTCCAACAGGGGCGGCTCGTCGAGGGAGGCCGCGGCGCGCACGATCGCCTTGACCTGCATCTCGTAGACCTCGGGGTAAAGGATCCCCAGCCGCACCCCGCGGGTGCCGAGCATCGGGTTCGTCTCGGCCAGCTGATGCACGCGGTCGAGCGTGTGCTCGAGCTCCTCGAGCTCGTCCGACTCCTCGTCGCGGGCGTGCTGCACCTCCGCGGCCAGCTCCTCCGCGTCGGGCAGGAACTCGTGCAGCGGCGGGTCCAGCAGCCGGATCGTGACCGGCAGCCCCTTCATCTGCTCGAACAGCCCCTCGAAGTCCTCCTGCTGGAGCGGCAGCAGCTCCTCGAGCGCCTCGCGGCGCTCGTCCTCGGACTCGGCCATGATCATCGCGCGCATCTTCGGCTGGCGGTCGGAGGCCATGAACATGTGCTCGGTCCGGCAGAGGCCGATGCCTTCCGCGCCGAACTCGCGCGCCTTCTTGGCGTCCTCGGGCGCGTCGGCGTTAGCGCGCACGCCCAGGGTCCGGATCTCGTCCGCCCACGCGAGCACCGCGTCGAACTGCTCGCTGACCACGGCCTCCTGGAGCGGCACCTCGTCGGCGGTCACGAGGCCGCGGCTGCCGTCGATGGCGATCACGTCGCCTTCCTTCAGCTCGGTGTCCTTGACCTTCACCGTCTTGGCGTTCAGGTCGATGTCGAGCGCGCCGGCGCCGGCCACGCACGGCGTGCCCATCCCGCGCGCCACCAGCGCGGCGTGGCTGGCCTTGCCGCCCTCGCTGGTGAGGATGCCCTTGGCCGCCTGGAAGCCGCCCACGTCCTCTGCCTCGGTGAACGGGCGCACGAGGATCACGTCGCGGCCGTCCTCGGCGGCCTTGACGGCGTCCTCTGCGGTGAACACGATCTCTCCGCGCGCCGCGCCGGGCGACGCGGGCACGCCCTCCGCCAGCACGTCGAACTTGGCGTCGGGGGCGAAACTCGGGTGCAGCAACGCGTCGAGCGAGCCGGGGTCGATGGTCTGCAGCGCCGCCTTGCGGTCGAGCAGCTCCTCCTCGACCGCGTCCACCGCGAAGCGCACGGCCGCCTGGGCGGGGCGCTTTGCGCTGCGGGTCTGGAGCATGAAGAGGCTGCCCTCCTCCACCGTGAATTCCGTGTCCTGCATGTCGCCGTAGTGCTTCTCGAGCTCCGTGAGGATGCCCATCAGCTCGTCGTAGGCCTCCGGCATCTCCTCCTTCATCTCGTGCAGGTCCTTCGTGTTCCGCACGCCCGACACCACGTCCTCGCCCTGCGCGTTCGGCAGGTAGTCGCCCGACGGCGTGGGCTCGCCGGTGACCTCGTCGCGGCTGAAGGCGACCCCGCTGCACGACGTGTCGCCCTTGTTGCCGAACACCATCTGCTGCACGTTCACCGCGGTGCCCCACTCGTCGGGGATGCGGTTGATGCGGCGGTAGCTCACAGCCCGCTTGCCCATCCAGGAGTCGAACACGGCGCGGATCGCCTGCTCGAGCTGCTCGCGCGGCTCCTGCGGGAAGTCCTCGCCGGTCTCGTCGCGGTAGAGCCCCTTGAACTCGTCCACGAGCGCGCGCAGGTCGTCGGCCGAGAGCTCGGTGCCCTCCTTGACGCCCGCCTCCTTCTTGCGCGCCTTGATCGTGTCCTCGATCGCCTCGCCATTGATCCCCTTGCAGACGTTGCCGAACATCTGCACGAAGCGGCGGTAGGAGTCCCAGGCGAAGCGCTCGTTGCCGGTGGCCTTGGCCAGCCCCTCGACCGAGGTGTCGTTCAGGCCCAGGTTCAGGACCGTGTCGAGCATGCCGGGCATCGACTCGCGGGCGCCCGAGCGCACCGACACGAGCAGCGGGTCCTCGTCGTCACCTAGCTGCTTCTCGGCCTGCTGCTCAAGGTGCTCGAGCGCCTCGGCCAGCTGCTCCTCGAGCCCCTCGGGGAACTCCTGGTCGCCCTCCATGTAGGCCACGCAGGCCTCGGTGGTGATCGTGAAGCCCGCCGGCACCTTGTCGGCGCCGAGCACGCGTGTCATCTCGGCCACGTTGGCGCCCTTGCCGCCGAGCAGCTCGCGCATTTCGCGCGAGCCCTCGGAGAACTCGTAGATCAGCTGTTCGCCTGTCTTGACCGCCACTGTCGACTTCAGGCTACCCGGCGCAGGCGAACATGAGCATGGTGTTCCAGCGTCTCCGCGAGCGCGCGGTCGGCCTGCGAGAGCGCGAGCTCGGGGGCGCCCGGGGCCTCCAGCAGCGGGCGCGCCAGGGCGCCCACCAGGAACTGGTGGGCCTCGGGGCCGAGCGGGAAGGAGCCCGCCTCGCAGCCCGCGCACACCACGCCGCCCGCGCTCGGCGAAAAGGCGCCCAGGTGCTCGGTCTCGCCGCAGGAGGCGCAGGAGGCCAGCTCCGGCGCGAAGCCGGCCGCCAGCAGCAGCTTTGCCCTGAAGGCCAGCGCCTGGGCGCGGGTGGCCGCCGCGGGGTCGGCGTCGAGCAGGGCCAGCTCGTGGCAGAGCAGGTTGTAGGCGGGCGGGTTGGGCTCGCCCGAGTCCAGCAGCTTGAGCACCGCGTCGCAGGCCTGGGTGGCCCGCTCGAGCGGCTGCCGGTGCTCCCGCAGGCTCGGGTGGGCGTGCACGGTGTCGGCCTGGGTGACCGTGCAGAGGTCGCCGCGGCCCTCGTGCAGCACGAGCTTGACCCGGCTGAGCGGCTCCAGGCGCCCGCCCATGCGCGAGCGCACCCGCCTGACCCCTTTGGCGATTGCGCCAACTCGTCCGCGCTCGGCCGTGTAGAGGTGCAGAATCCGGTCGGCTTCGCCGAATCTAATGGAGCGAAGCACGACCGCTTCGGCTTTGAACGAACCGGGCATACCTACACTTTCCTGCTCATGGCGGACGATCAAGTGATCCTTTACACCACCGATCCCTGCGGCTTCTGCCGCCAGGCGAAGGCGCTGCTGCAGGCGCGCGGGATCGTCTACACCGAGGTCAACCTGGCCAAGGATCCCGACGGGCGCGCCGACCTCGTGGCCGTCACCGGCCAGATGACCTTCCCCCAGATCGTGATCGGCCGGCGCGCCATCGGCGGCTTTCGCGAGCTGCTGGAAGCCGACCGCGAGGGCACCCTCACCGAGCTGCTGGCCGCCTAGCCGTTCTCCTCGGTCGGGGCTGGCAGTGCTCACAGACGTAGGTGCCGCGCCCGGCGGCGCGCATTTTCCTGATCGTCGTGCCGCAGCGCACGCACGGCTCGCCCTCGCGCAGGTGCACCAGGAAGCGGTCCTGGAAGCTGCCCTCGGCGCCGTCGGAGTGGCGGAAGTCGTCGATCGTCGCGCCCTTGGCGTCGATGCCGGCCTCGAGCGTGGCCACCACGGCGTCGCGCAGGTCCGCGATCTGGGCCCGCTTCAGCTTGCCCACCGGCCGCAGCGGGTGGATGCGGGCGCGGAAGAGGGCCTCGTCGGCGTAGATGTTGCCCACGCCCGCGACCCGCTCCTGTGTGAGCAGGAACGCCTTGACGGGCTGGCTGCG
>DAIMGB010000149.1:0-5561 GCA_036724195.1 Thermoleophilaceae bacterium | reverse complement strand
GCCCAAGCCCAAGCAGAAGCAGAAGCCCCGCGGACGCAGGAAGCACGGGAGGCGCTGACATGGCATTGCTCGTATGGGTGATGATGGGAATCGCGGTGTGGCACTTCACCGTGTTCTTCCCCGACCGCTTCTACGGCGGCATCGTGGGCGCCTTCCTGGTGGCCAGCTTCTCGGCCGCGGTGTTCGGATTCATCGTGAACGCCGGGAGCATCCCGGGCCGCAACGACACCGAGCTGATCCAGGCGCTGCTCGCCATCCCGGGCGCCGCGCTCGGCCTGGCGGCGTCGTGGTTCTACGGCGCCCGCTACGACCGCCAGCACGGGATCGACCACGGGCACACCCGCGAGGGCTCGGTCTAGCCGCCCAGCCCGAGGCGCGAGCGCAGCCCGCCCTTCTGAGGGCGTTGCGCCGGTGGCATCGGCGGAAGCTGGCCGCCCTTCAGGATCGCGGCAGGTACGTCCCAGACGAGCCAGCGCGTCCTGGCCGCCCCCACCAGCTCCAGTGCCGCCGCGGAGCCGGCGCGCAGCGTGGGCCGGTCGGGCGCGGCGGCGCCGTGCATGTCGGAGGCGATCACGTGCGCCATCCCGTCCATCACCAGCTTGTGCGCGAGCAAGGCCGACTTCGAGTCCTTCGGCGACCGCGCCAGCGATGACGCCGTCACCTGCACCAGCGTCCCGCGCTGGATCAGCTCGGCCAGGCGGCCGGGGTCGCGCTGGAAGCTCGGGTTGCGCTCGGGGTGCCCCAGCAGCAGACGGTAGCCCCTGACGCTGAGCTTGAAGAGCATCTCCTCGAACGTGCCGGCCAGCGGCCCGTAGGGCGTCTCCACAAGCAGGTCGCGGCCACGCTGCATGTAGGAGACGAGGCGCAGCTGCTCGTCGGGTGCCTCGAGCGCCCAGACCAGGTCCAGCTCTCCGGCCGGGATGAGGCGCAGCTCCACGCCCGCCTCGCGCAGCTGCTCCTCGAGCCGGCGGCAGCGCTCGGCCAGCTCGGCGGGCACAACGCCCGGGTGGTCGTCGCGGCAGTGCGGGGTGGCCGCCACGGCGCGCACGTCGTCGCCCGCCATCTGGCGCGCCAGCGTCACGCTCTCCTCAACGGTGGCCGGCCCGTCGTCGATCCCCGGAAGGATGTGGCAGTGGAGATCGAGCACCCCGGCGGAGGGTACCCGGGGCGAGCGCGCCCATTCCGTCCACTTGCCGCCTGAGAATGGTTCGGATGCGCGCTCAGCCCTCACGCTGGCACTGCGAGCCCTACGAGGTGGACGCCGCGCTGCGCCTGTGCGACTCGCTCGAGGTGTCGGCGCCGCTGGCCGCGGTGCTGGTGCGCCGCGGGCTCTCCGACCCTGACGAGGCCCGGCGCTTCCTCGCGGGCGAGGAGCATCACGACCCGCTCTCGCTGCCGGGGGTACCAGCCGCGGTGCAGCTGATCCGCGAGCACGTGCGGCGCGGCTCGCGTATCGCGGTCTTCGGCGACTACGACGTGGACGGCGTCTGCTCCACGGCCATCATGCTGCGCACGCTGCGCGCCCTCGGCGCCGACCCCGCCTGGGAGCTGCCCAGCCGCTTCGAGGAGGGCTACGGGCTCTCGGCCGCCGCCGCGCAGCGGCTGGCCGCCCAGGGCGTTGGCCTGCTCGTGACGGTGGACTGCGCCATCACCGCTGTCGACGAGGTGGCGGCCGCCCGCGAGGCCGGGCTCGAGGTCATAGTCACCGACCACCACCGCCCCGGCGAGCGGCTGCCCGACTGCACGGTCGTGCACCCGGCGCTGGGCCACTACGCCACTCCCGAGCTGTGCGCCTCGGGCGTCGCGCTGAAGCTCTCGGAGGCGCTGCTCGGCCCCGAGGCCGCGGCCGAGAACGTGGACCTGGCCGCGCTCGCCACGGTCTGCGACCTGGTGCCGCTGCGCGGCGAGAACCGCCGCATCGTGCGCGAGGGCCTGGTGGAGCTGTCGCGCACGCGCAAGCCCGGCCTGCTCGCGCTGATGGAGGTGGCGGCTCTGGAGCCGGGCGAGGTGTCCGAGCAGGCGCTCGGCTTCCGCCTCGGCCCGCGCATCAACGCGGCGGGCCGCATGCAGCGCGCCGACGCCGCGCTCGAGCTGATGATGACCGACAGCCCCGAGCGCGCCGCCGAGGTGGCCCGCGAGCTCGACCTCCTGAACCTCGACCGCCGCGAGGCCGAGACCAGCATCCTGTTCGCCGCCGACGCAGCCTGCGCGGATCAGGCGCACCAGGCGGCGATCGTGGTGGCGGGGGAGGGCTGGCACCCCGGCGTGGTGGGCATCGTGGCGTCGCGGCTGGTGGAGCGCTGGCGCCGCCCGTGCGTGGTCATCGCGCTCGACGGCGAGGGCGGTCGCGGCTCGGGGCGCAGCATCCCGGCCTACGATCTGCACGCCGGCCTGGCGGCCTGCGCGCAGCACCTCGGGCGCTTCGGCGGTCACCGCGCCGCTGCCGGGCTCGACATCGAAGCCGGCCAGGTCGCCGCCTTCCGCCGCGCGCTGGCCGCACACGCGGGCGCAGCCCTGGCGCCCGAGGACCTGATCCCGGTCGAGCGTGTCGACGCCGTCGTGCCCGGCGGCTCGCTGGGCCTGGAGCTGGCCGAAGAGCTCGAGCGCCTGCGCCCCTTCGGAATGGGCAACGCTCAGCCCACGCTGCTCGTGCCCGCCGCGCGGGTGGAGTCGGTGGCCGGCATGGGCAAGGACCGCCAGCACGCGCGCTTCGAGGTGGTCACGGCCGGCTCGCGCTCGCGCGGCGTGGCCTTCGGCTCCTCGGCGCGCTCGATCAAGGTCGACGAGCCCCACGACCTGGCCCTGCGCCTGGAGCGCAACCGCTGGAACGGCACCGTGGAGCCGCGCGTGATCATGCGCGCCCTCTGCCCGACCCTGCCCGGCCAGGTGCGCGTGGTGGGGGAGGAGGGCGGCTTCTGGGAGGGCGTCGACAGCGCGCTCGCGGCCGACACCGCTCCTCAGGACGTGCCTCGTGTCCCTCGCCCGCCGCGCGACCGACGCGGCCAGGGCTTCGCCGGCGTCACGGGCGACCTGCTCTCGAGCGGGGAGCGCGTGCTGGTGGCGGTCGCCGACGTCGCGCGCCGGCGCGAGTCGCTGGAGTCGCTGGTCGCCGGCCTGGCGCCGGACGGGCTAGACGTGGTCGCCTGGAGCGCGCTCGCCGCGCGGCCCGAGCTGGCCGCGGGCTTCGATCACCTCGTCGCCCTCGACCCGCCACCCGGGGGCGCGGCCGACAGGCTCGTCACCGCCTCCGCGGCCGCCCACACCCACCTGGCCTGGGGGCAGCCCGAGGCCGAGTTCGCGCTCGCCTACTGGCGCTTCGAGCTCGACCTGCGTCCGGCCCTGATGGAGGCCTTCCGCGCGCTGCGCGACGCCGAGCCGGGCCCCGACGCGTTCGAGCGGGCGCTGCGCGGCTCCGGCCGCCACCCGCGCTCGGCCGAGCACTGCGCGCTGCTGCTTTCGGTGCTGGGCGAGCTCGAGCTCGTCGAGTACACGGCCGCCGCGGCGGGCGGCCCGTCCTGCCGTGTGCTGGAGGCGGCTCGCACCGAGCTGGAGCGGTCGTCCGCGTACCGTGCCTGCGCCGAGCGCCTGGCCGCGATCGAGCGGGCGCTGGCGCCGGAGCTGCCGGCCGCGGGCAGCCCGCCGGCCGTAGCAGCGGCTGTCGGCAGCTGAGCCGTTACATAGATCAAACTCCTGTATCACATTGCGTGATACGATAGGTTCTCGTGGCTGCCCGCAGCAGACCCTTGTCCGTACGCCTCGACGAGGAGGCCCTGGCAGCGCTCGACGTGGTGGCTGCCGGTCGTCTCACGCGCTCCGAGGCCATCCGGACGGCTCTGGTGGAAGCCGCGCGCGAGCGTCGGCGAACCGGCGACCTCGATGCCGAGATCAGGGAGCTTGCCGCCGACGAGGGGGACCGGGCCGCGAAGGCTGAGATCACCGAGTTCATGGAGAGCCTCGGTGGTACGTGGTGACGTTCACGAGCTGCGCGCCCCGCGCGCAGCTCGAGGGCGGGAGCAGCGCGGTCAGCGCTACGGGGTAGTCCTCCAGTCCACGCGCTTTCTCGCTCTCTCCACCGTGATCGTCGCTCCTACCTCGGCGTCCGTGCGTGGCGCGTCTTTTCGGCCGGTGATCGAGCTGCAAGGCGAAACCACGCGGGTGCTGGTGGAACAACTGTGCGCGCTCGACTACTCCCGCCTCGGCGACCGGGTGGGCGGCCTCGCCCACGAAGAGCTCGCCGACGTCGATCGCGCCCTCGACCTATTGCTGGGACTGCGGGCCGGATAGCGAAGGCGAGCTTCCGGCCGCCGCCAGTCCCCCGACTAGGGCGGCGGCCGGAGCTCTGTGACCCCTGCGTAAGTCTCTAGCGCATCTTCGGATCGACGTAGACGTCGTCGATCGTGAAGGTGCCCGTCACGGCGCGGAAGCGGAACGCCAGCGGCGTGTAGTCGTTCGGTAGCAGCGGAAGCAGGTTGGCGAGCACGAGGTACTTCGGCGTCGCGTGCATCGTGCTGCCGGGGGTGATGACCCCCAGCGGGAGCTCCACGACCACGCCGAGCGAGGTCTCAGCCAGCACGCTCACGGTGCCCACCGGGAGCAGCCCGGAGCTCTTCGCGAAGAAGCGCATCGTGGGGTGGTCCAGGCCGGCGCAGATGGTCGGCGAGGTGGCAACTCCACCGGGCGAGATCTGCAGCGCTCCGGACACCACCGCTGCCCTGGAGAGGCTCCAGCCGGGCGCGCCGTTGTCGAAGCTCCCGCCTGGCAGCAGCGTGTAGTTCGACTGGTCGCCATAGGCCGTGAACGGCTTGACGAGTGCCTGGGGCTGGCAGTTCGGTGCGCTTGCCACGAGCACCCCGGCGTTCGCCGACGGCGCCATCAGGCCCGCCGTACCGATCGCCAGTCCTGCCACAGCCACCAAACGTCGCTTCAGCCTCGCTCCTCGCCGTCGTTCCATTGATCTCTATGTCGGCTCTGCGCCCCCGCGAGGCAACGGGATAGACGTCCAATCGGGGTCTCGACATCCGTCCACATGCCGATATGAAGTCGTGAGGTCTCAACCGATGACACTCGTTGACAACGCCCGCGCGGCGATGAGCCCGGCCGTCGAGGAGCTGCTCGAGGGCTTCGACAGCAGCTCGCCAGAGGCCATGGCCGGGCGCGAGCTGCGCGTGGAGTCGCTCTTCGCCCTCGCGTTCCTCGTCTGCGCCGTGGCTATGGCGCTGCTGGTGCACTCGCCGGTCCAGCTCCAGGCCGCGCCGGCCGCGGCGTTGATCGCCGCCTACGCCATCTCCACGCGCGTGAAGTTCACGATCGGCTTCGGCTTCACGGTGCCGACCCAGCTCGTCTTCGTGCCCATGCTGTTCCTGCTGCCGCTGGGCCTCGTGCCGCCGGCCGTGACCCTGGGAATCTGGCTCGGCACCCTGCCCGACTACCTGAGCGGCCGCATCCACGCCAGCCGCCTGCTGCTGGCGCTCGGCAACTCCTGGCACGCGCTGGCGCCGGTGCTCGTTCTGGCCATCGCCGGCGCCACGCGGCCCGAGCTCGGCCGCTGGCAGATCCTGCTC
>DAIMGB010000148.1:0-5561 GCA_036724195.1 Thermoleophilaceae bacterium | reverse complement strand
ATCGCGGCCAACGCCGGCGCGCCCCAGAGCGGGTCGAGCACGAGGTCGAAGCCGTCGTTGGGGGCGGCGTCGCGGAACGCGCCGGCCAGCGCCTCGGGGTCGTCGCCGATGGTGACCGTGGCGTCGGCGCCCAGCTCCTTCGCGCGCTCGAGGCGCTCCTCGTTGCGGGCGGCGGCCACGACCGTTCCGGCGCCCATCAGCTTGGCCGCCTGCACCCCGATCATTCCCACGGTGCCGCTGGCGCCCAGCACGAGCACCGACTCGCCCTCCGAGAGCCCGCCGCGCCAGCCCAGGCCCAGCCACGCTGCCAGCCCCGCGATGCCGAACGCCACGGCCACCTGGTCCTCCACGCCGTCGGGCACGTCGATCAGCGTTTCCTCCTCCACCAGCGTGCGCTCGGCGAAGGAGCCGAAGGGCGGCACGGGGCTGTCGAGGTAGACGCGGCGGCCGTCCTCCGTGGTGCCGATGCCCTCACGGCCGGCCACCGACGGCAGCGGCGGGGGCGAGCCCATCAGTCCCTTGGCCATCCAGATGTCCACCGGGTTGACACCGGCCACGGACACGTCCACGACAACCTGGCCGTCCCGCTCCGCCCGCGGCTCCTCGAACTCGCCGGGGGCGGGGCCGTGCTCGGTGTCCTCGAGGATCGCCGCTCTCATGCCGTCATCAAAGCAAAGCTCAGAAGTCGCGCCGGCCGGCAAGGCGCTCGGCGGCGTCTGGGCGGGTCAGCTCGTAGAGAGCCACGCGCTGGCCCCCGCCCACGCTGAACGAGTGGAGCGGCCCGTGCGGTATGCCCAGCTCCGGCCCCGCGTCGACGCCGCGGGAGCGAAGCTCGCTCACGGCCGCCTCGAGGTCGTCCACGCGGTACACGAGCACGGGCCGCTCGCCCTCGAGGTGATCGGCCAGCAACAGCTCGGGCGGCCCCTCCGCCAGGCGCAGCATCGCCACGCGCGCACCGAACGCCTCGATCGCGAACACCACCTCCGCGCCGAGGCCCTCACTGAGGCTCTCCACGTCGGCCGCGACGTCGCGGCTGGGCATGTACACGAAGTCGAGCCGCTCGAAGGGAGGACTCAGCGGACGACCTTGATGTTCAGGTCGCCTGTGCCGAAGGCGCCGTAGAGGCGCACCCAGAGCAGCACGTAGGCCTCGGTGCCGCGTGCGGCGCTCAGCTCGCCAAGGTCCACGATCGAGCTGCCGGCCCAGCCGAAGCTCTGCAGCAGCTCGCTCACCTCTGCCTTGGCACCGTCGTCGTCGCCGCACACGAACACGTCGTGGTCGCCGGACAGGCGTCCGGGGTCCACCATCACCTCGCAGTTCATCGTGTTGAGCGTCTTGACCACGCGCGCGTCCGGGTGGGCGCGCTGGATCTGCTCGGCCAGGCTGTCGTGGCCCATCACCGACAGCGAGGGCGGGAAGCCGGCCGAGAAGTCGAGCGGGTTGGTCACGTCGACGAGCAGCTTGCCGCTCAGGTTGTCCGCGCCCGCCGCCGCCAGGGCCTCCAGCGACGCCGTGCCCGACGTGCAGTTGAACACCAGCTCGCCGGCCCCTGCCGCGTCCTCGAAGGTGCCGTAGGCGGCGTTCTCCCCGCCGTCGCTCGCCCAGCCGGTGGCGCTCTCGTTGTCCGCGCTTCGCGAGCCCATCGTGACCTCGTGGCCAAGCTGCACGAGCTTCGACCCGATCGTGCGGCCCACCACCCCGGTGCCCAGCACGCCGATCCTCATGCCGCCTCCGCCACGGCCTGGCCCGCGCGGCGCTCCTGCCAGGCCAGGTAGCCAAGCACGCCGATCCCCACGCCAGCGGCGGTGAACAGGCTCCAGCCCACGCCCTGGGTCAGCTGCCCGGCGATCGGGGCGGGACAGGAGTCGGACAGGCTCCAGCCGAGGCCGAAGATGACCGCGCCGATCACGTGCCGCCGCTGCGGCCGCGTGACCTCCCAGCGGATCAGATCGCCGGTGATCAGCGCACGGGCGCGGAAGCGCCGCAGCAGGCGCGTGCCCACGAATCCGACGGCAACCGCGGTGGCCATCATCAGGTAGAGGTAGGAGTCGTTGAGCAGAAGCATGTCCCGGATGCGGTCGGGATCGGTGAACTGGCCCCACGAGATCGCGAAGCCGAACACGGCCCCGCAGCCCACCGCGGCGGCGCGCACGGCCATCAGGTGAGCCCCTTGATCACGAAGCTCGCGACGATCGCGGTGGCCATGAAGGTGCCCGTGGCCACGAAGCTGGCCGGCGAGGCAAGCGAGGTGCCACCGATGCCGTTGCCGGAGGTGCAGCCGCCGGCGGCCTTGGCACCGAAGCCCGTCAGCACGCCGGACACGAGCAGCAACGCTCCCACCGGCAGGTAAGCGTGGGCGCCGAACTCGCGCGTGAGCCAGCCGTAGCCGTCCGGGACGACGCTCGAGCCGGCCAGCAGGCGGAACAGGAACGCGCCGCCCAGCACGCCGAACAGGAACCAGGCCTTCCAGGACAGCGTCTGAGCACGGCCGGTCGCCCGCTCCACGATCGCCGAGTAGCCGCCCAGCACGCCCACGCGCTCGTTGATCGCGGCCAGCAGCCCGACTGTGACGAGGCCCACCAGCAGGCCGATCACGTACCAGGCGGGACGGGTGGCAAGCGCGTCGTTCACGGCGGAAAGGGTAGTCACCGCCTGCCAGAGTCCGGCATCGCCGTTGGTAGCGTCGCCGGCCATGGATGTCGGCCTCTACACCTTCGCCGAGCTGCACGATCCCGCGGGCGGCGAGCGCCGCATGGCGGAGCTGCTGGAGGAGGCCGAGCTGGCCGACCGGCTCGGCCTGGACGTGTTCGGCATCGGCGAGCACCACCGCCCGGACTTTCTGGTGTCCTCGCCCGCCACCGCCCTCGCGGCCGTCGCTGCGCGGACCGAGCGGATCCGCCTGACGAGCGCGGTCACCGTGCTCAGCTCGGACGACCCGGTGCGCGTGTTCCAGGACTTCGCCACGCTGGACCTGATCTCGGGCGGCCGCGCGGAGATCATGGCCGGCCGCGGCTCGTTCATCGAGTCGTTCCCCCTCTTCGGCTACGACCTGGACGACTACGACTCGCTGTTCGCCGAGAAGCTGGAGCTGCTGATCGAGCTCACGCACTCCGAGCGCGTCACCTGGTCGGGCCGCCACCGGGCCGCCCTCGAGGACGCCGGGATCTACCCGCGCCCACTCCAGGATCCGCTGCCGATCTGGCTCGCGGTGGGCGGCAACCCGCCGTCCGCGATCCGCGCGGCGTCGCTCGGGCTGCCGATGGCGCTGGCCATCATCGGCGGTACGCCCGAGCGCTTCGTCCCGCTGGTGGAGCTCTACCGCCAGGCCGCGCGCGAGGCGGGCCACGACGCGGCCGCGCTGCCGCTGAGCATCAACTCGCACACCTACGTGGCCGACACCTCGGAGCAGGCCGCCGAGGAGTTCCTGCCCGCCTACGCAGGGATGATGAACCGCATCGGCCGCGAGCGCGGCTGGGCGCCGATCGGCCGCGCTCAGTACGACACGCTGCGCTCACCGCGCGGGGCGCTCGTGGTGGGCAGCCCTCAGGAGGTGGTCGAGAAGATCCTCTTCCAGCACGAGCTGTTCGGCCACCAGCGCTTCCTCGCCCAGACCAGCATCGGCGACCTCCCCCACGACAAGGCCATGCGCTCGATCGAGCTGCTGGGGACCGAGGTGGTCCCGGCCGTGCGCCAGGCGCTTGCGCCGTCTGACTCGGCTAGCCGCTGAGCGCGGTCAGCCGCGGCCGGCGCCCTGAGCCAGACAGCGCGAACGCGCTCACCGGGTTACGGCCCTCGTGGAAGGCGGTCTCCGGCACCAGGGCCGCGAAATAGAGCGGCCCGCCCCGGTGCACACGGAAGGTCGGCGACGTCGCTGCGATGCGGTCGTTGACCACGATCGCGACGGCGCGTGGCGGCCGCGCACCGGCACCTGTCAACCGGCCGGTCACGTACGACGGGATGAACCCGGACGACAGGCGCACGGAAGCGAACGCCCGGCCGTCGTCCAGCGCCGCCCGGGTCCTGCCGGCAGGGGCCGGCCGCAAGCTGGCGGGCGAGTCTCCGACGACCCCGCGATACGGCCCGATCCCGTACAGGCCGGGCCGGCCGTCGCCCGCGCCAAAGAGCCGCAGCTTGAGCCGCTGGGCGGCGGCGGCCCAGCGCCGCAGGCCCGCGGCCGTGAGCCGGAAGCGGCGCCCGGAGCGCTGGTAGACCAACGTCGCCGACGGGATCAGGCGAGCCGAGCCGCCGAAGACCGAGTGGCCCTGGAGTTGCCGGCGCGGGCGCACGTGGGCGATGCTCGCCACGGTCGGCAGCACGTCGATCGTCCTGACGTGGCGCGCGATCACGGAGCCGTCGTGAGCGAAGGGGCGCTTGATCAACAGCGGCGTGAGGGCTATGTCGCCGAAGTTCGAGCGCGACACCTCGTGGCCGTTGCCAATGCGCCCGAAGCTCTCGCCATTGTCCGCGGTCACCACGATCAACGCCCGGTCGTAGAGCCCCTGCGCCTTCAACCGGCGCATCGCATCGCCGAGCAGCTTGTCCACGTAGCCGAGCTGCAGCAGGTGGCGCTGGTACTTCTGCGAGGTGACCCATCGGACCCCGAAGGCGTGTCCCCAGTCCGGGATCGGCTCGTGCAGTGCGAACTGCCGCCCCGACGGCAGGTAGCGCCACGGCCCGTGGGGCATCAAGACGTGCTTGAAGAAGAGCGTCGGCCGCTGCGTGGCGCGAATCGAGCGGATCCAGCGCTCGAAGCGCTCCGGCCGCCCGCCGCCGAGCTTGTGGAGCACGGACCGCTTGTTCTGTTGGCGCTCGTGCGGGCAGAGGCGGTGCGGGCACATGCTCGTGACCTCCTCGTCGGCGCGGACGCGGTACGCGCGCCCGAGGAGCGTGAACAGGTTGCGCGGATTCGCCGCGTAGGTCGGCGGGCGAGCCCTCCCTCCGAAACTCCCCGTAAGCAGTGCCGCCATGGCGCGCTTGGTCTCGTCCGCCGGGGCCGTGGCATAGGGAAACCAGTTTCCGTCCTGCGCCAGCGCGGCGAAGTTCGGATACCGCACCGCGTCGATCCGGCCGTGGGCGCCTACGAGCGAGGTGGTCGAGAACTCGTCGAAGGCGATGAACACGACCGGCGGGTGGGCCTCGAGGGGATACTGCGCCGCGGCGTGCGAGCTTGCGCAGCCGCCAAGCGCGAGGAGGCAGGCGGCAATCGCCGTCAGGAAGCTAGGGGTCAAAGCGTGGCCCGGCCTCATGGAACGCCAGTATGGTGGCCGCCGTGGCGCGATTGCCCTACGCCGACGAGAGCGACGACCCCCGCGTGCAGGCTTTGGTCGAGCGCCTGCCGATCAGGCTGAACGTGTTCACGATGCTCGCGAACGCGCCGAACCTGGCCGGGCCGGCGCTGCGGCTGGGCGAGGCGATCCTCACGAAGACAGAGCTCGACAACGCCCTGCGCGAGCTCGTGATCCTGCGGGTGGCGCAGGTCACGCGCACCGACTACGAGTGGGTGCAGCACGTGCCGATCGCGCAGTCGGTGGGCGTGAGCGACGAGAAGATCGAGGCGCTCC
>DAIMGB010000147.1:0-5575 GCA_036724195.1 Thermoleophilaceae bacterium | reverse complement strand
GCGGGATTCCCGACGAGCCCCCGGACATCGAGATCTACGAGCTGCACGACCTCGTTGAAGGTCTAGTCCGCGCGTAAACTCGAGTCCGCGCGTAAACTCGAGGCCATGTCCGGTCACTCCAAATGGGCCTCGATCAAGCACAAGAAGAAGGCGGTAGACGCCAAGAAGGGCAAGGCCTTCACCAAGCTCTCGCGCGCGATCCAGGTGGCCGCGCGCGAGGGAGGGGGAGACCCCGCCGGTAACGCCGCGCTGGCGCTGGCGATCCAGAAGGCGCGCGACGCCTCGATGCCCAAGGACAACATCGAGCGGGCGATCGCCAAGGGCACGGGCTCCGACTCCGACGCCGCCGCGTTCGAGACGGTCGTGTACGAGGGCTACGGCCCGGGTGGGGTGGCGGTGCTGGTGGATGCGCTCACCGACAACCGCAACCGCACGAGCTCCGAGGTGCGGCACATGTTCACCAAGTTCGGAGGCAACCTCGGTGAGCCGGGCAGCGTGGCCTGGATCTTCGAGAAGAAGGGCGAGCTGGTGGTGGACGGCTCGCGCTACTCCGAGGACGACCTGATGACCGCCATCGACGCAGGCGCGGAGGACGTGTCGCTGGACGGCGACGTGTGGGAGGTCGTGACCGATCCGGCCGACTTCAGCGCGGTGCGCGAGGCGCTCCAGGCCGAGGGCGTGGAGCTGGACTCCGCCGAGCTGGCCATGCGCCCGACCACGCGCACGCCGGTCGAGGAGGGCCAGGTGGGCAGCCTGATGCGCCTGATCGACGAGCTCGAGGAGAACGACGACGTGCAGGGCGTGCACGCGAACTTCGACGTGGACGCCGAGGTGCTGGAGCGCGTAGCCGCGGCGGTCTAGCGCCCGCCCTAGGAGACCGAACAGCCCGGCGTGTTCGCCGGCACGAGGGCCCGCCACGGTCCGGCTGCGGCCACCGTGCGCAGGCGTAGTTCGGGGTGGTGGGCGATCCTTATCCTGGCCGGCCCGAACGGGGCGATCAGCACGAAGCGGACAGTGTGCGTGTACACGGTCACGGTGTCGCTTCGGGCCAGGCGCAGGCGGGCGTCATTCGGGAGCCGCTTCAGGAAAGGCCCAGCGGTGGTGTTGCGAGTGCGCACCTTGCGCAACGGCAGGTCAGCCGTCCAGGCCACCTGGCCCTTCAGCCAGGACATGCCAGTCGGAAGCATCGGCCTGTCGCATCGTCGCAGGGGTCCAGCCACGCCTGCGAGCGTCGCGCGGAGGTCGGCCTCGAGCCGTGCCCTCTTGATTGCGGCGCTTGCCTCGTTCACGCTGTTCCCGATCCGTACCCCCACGATAGGCGCAACGGCGAGCGCAACGACGGCGGCTGCCGCCAGTCGCCGGGACGGACGAAGGGACCTGATGCTCAGCTCGGCGCCGGCGGCGCCGAGCACGCATACAAGTGCCGCCGGCATGATGAAGAAGCGCCCGTCGGCGGGATAGCCGCTGAACATCAGCACCGCGAGCAGCGACGCCCAGATCGCGACGACGAGCGCGATCGCCGCGTACCGGCGGTCGCCCCGCCTTGTGGCGAGAACGGAGCCGATGACCGCCATCACGGTCAACGGCGGCGGGGCCAGCAAGGCTGCGTCGCGGAGCGCGGTCAGCGCCGCGGCGGTGCCGGTGGGCACAACGAGCCGCGAGACCTTGCTCGCGTGGAAGGGGTCGCCCGAGCCGAGCCAGTCCGGCACGAGCCACAGTGCCGGCACGACCAGGAGCACTCCAGCCAACGCGACCGGGTGGACCTGGCGTCGGTGTAGCAGCAGCAGGCCATAGAGCACGGCGAGGCCCCAGGCCTCGGGTCGCGCGAGCCCCACCAGCGCCCCCAGCGCGAGAGCAGACTGCGGCCGGTCCGAGAGCGCGCACAGCACCGCCCCGAATAGGAGGCCCGTCGCAAGCGGCTCGCTGAAGCCGTGCGCCATCTCGTGCATCCAGTACGGCCCCGTCGCGAGCGCGGCAACTGCCGCGATACCCGCCACCTTCCCCGCTAGCCGCTCTGCGAGCCGGTAGCCGAGGATGAGCGCAGCGAGGCCTCCCGCGCGGGCGAGCACCAGCCACAGCCACGGAGCCGCGCCACCGGCGAGCCCGAACGGGGTGGTGGCCAGTGCCGGGAGCGGCTTCCAGGATGGCGCCCCGGGCACGACGGTCGACAGGCTCAGATGGAGAATCTCCCTGCCCCACACGATCCAGCCCCACGGATCCGTGGTCGGCGCTGACGGAGCGAGCAGCGAGATCCCGGCCAGGCCGAGACACCCCGTGGCTACCCACGCGGCGCGGATGCGCGGGGACGACCGCGCCGGGGCTGAATGGGCCAGGGCGCTCGTGACCGAAGCATTGCAGTCCCACCGGGGTTAGGCACAGGACATGAGATCTCGCCCCTTGATCGGCGTCTTCGCCTGCGCGGCGCTCCAGCTGCTGCTGCTATGCCCGGCGGCCGGTGCCGCGGCCGTCGCGCCGCCCAGCGCGGTCCCGCTCTCCAAGGGGTGGCAGGGCCGCGACCAGGCGGGCGACCCTGGCACGCCGCAGCCGCCTCCGCCGCTGGAGGGCACGGGCGGCCAGTCCCCAGGACCGCCCGCCGGCGGACAGACCGGCACGCCGCCCCAGTCGTTCGTGTGGAGCCCCACGGTCATCCCGTCAGTCTTCGACGCAAACGTGAGTGCTGATCGGTATCCGGGCGAGGTGCGCCGCTACCGCATCAGCTTCCGCGGTCCTCGCACCCCGAGGGGCTTCAGCTGGCTCATGTCCTTCGAGGAGGTTCGCCGTGCGGCGAGCGTCTACCTGAACGGGAGGCACCTCGGCACCAATCGCGATCCCTACACGCCCTTCGCCTTCGCGGCGCGTGGCCTGCGCCCGGGCAAGACCAACCAGCTGCTGGTGGTGGTGGACAGCCGCAAGGACCCGCGGCTCCCGGAGGGGTGGTGGAACTGGGGCGGGATAGTCCGCCCGGTGAAGCTCGTGCCGGTCGGCCCCGCCTACCTGGACGACCTGGGGGCGATGTCGAAAGTGGTTTGCGGGGGGCCCGCTCTGGGCTGCCGTGCATCCCTGCTTCTCGACGGGATCATGGAGCGTCGCGGCCGGACGCGGATCGCGCCGGCGCTCGAAGTGCGGCTTCGCGCTCCGGACGGCCGCACGACCACACGCACCTTCAGGCTGCATCGCCAACGCGGCCCGCGCCACCACTACAGGCTCTCGATGAACGTGCCGCGACCCCGCCTCTGGTCCCCGGACAAGCCGCAGCTGTACTCAGCCCGGTTCACGGTGCGCGACCGCGGACGCGTGGTCCAGGTCGAGCGCAAGCGCCTGGGCCTGCGGTCGGTCACCGTCAAGGGCGGTGTCCTGTACCTGAACAACAGGCGCGTCCAGCTGCGCGGCGCGGCGATCCACGAGGACATGATGGGCCACGGCGCCGCACTCACCGAAGCGGACATGAACCTCATCGTCGCCCAACTCAAGGAGCTGGGCGCGAACGTGACGCGGGCCCACTACCTGCTGAGCGAGCGCCTGCTCTCCAAGTTCGACCGCGCCGGGATCATGGTGTGGAACGAGGCGCCCATCTGGCAGCGCGACCGCCTGCTCGCCTCCCGCTCCGAGCGAAGCCGGGCGGAGTCAACGGTCCGGCGAACAGTGATCGCCGCGCGCAGCCATCCGTCCGTGCTGACCCACTCGGTCGCGAACGAGCTCGCCGTCAACCCCGACAACAAGCCGGGCACGCACCGGTACCTCACGGTCGCGGCGCACCAGGCCCGGGCCCTCGACCCCACGGTGCCCATCTCCGTCGACCTCGCCGGCCGCATTGACGTTCCCTTCCAGAGCGTCTACCGCAACTTCGACATGCTCGGGCTCAACAGCTACTTCGGCTGGTACGGCGGCGACGGAGGCTTCCGCTTGCTCCAGCCCTTTCTGGCCCAGATGCGGTCCACCTATCCGAACCTGGCGCTGGTCATGACCGAGTTCGGGGCCGAGGGCAGGCCCGAGCTCGCCGACGCGCCGCCGGGCAAGCTGGGCGGCTACCCGTTCCAGGCGATGCACGCGGACCGATATCTGAACGTGGTCGAGCGCACGCCCTACCTCTCCGGCGCGATCTACTGGACGCTGCGCGAGTTCGAGATCTACCCCGGCTGGACGGGCGGCGCCGGCCGGCGTCCGCCGCAGTACGAGCCCAATACGCGCCACCAGAAGGGGCTGATCACCTACGAGGGTCAGAAGAAACCGGTCTGGCAGGTGGTCCACGACCACTATGCCCGCACGCCCCTCTACGCGCCCTAAGGCCGGAAGGCGTCCGCCCACGCCCGGAGAATCAAACGGATGGTGGTCGTTCTCGGCATCGATCCCGGCACCGCTAACACGGGCTACGGCGTGGTGATGACGCGCGGCTCGGGGCTGGCCGCGCTCGACGGCGGCGTGATCGAGACGCGGCCCGGGCCGCTCGAGCGGCGGCTGGCTCAGATCCACGCCCGCGTCTGCGACCTGATCTCCGAGCACCGCCCGGATGCTGTGGCCGTGGAGCAGCTCTACTTCGGCCAGAACGCCCGCAGCGCGCTCGCCGTGGGCCAGGCCCGCGGCGTGGTGCTGCTGTCGGCGGGCCTGTCGGGCATTCCCTGCTTCTCCTACACGCCGCAGGCGGTCAAGCAGTCGGTCTGCGGCAGCGGCGCCGCCGCCAAGGACCAGGTGCAGCGGATGGTGGGCGCGCTGCTGTGCCTGCCCGAGGTGCCCTCGCCCGACCACGCGGCGGACGCGCTGGCCGTGGCCATCTGCCACGCCAACGGCGCCCCGCTGAAGGCGGCCCTGGCGTGATCGCGCTCGTCCGCGGCGAGGTGATCTCCCGGCTTCCCGGCGAGGTGGTCATCGAGGCCGGGGGCGTGGGCTACCGGCTGGCGGTCTCGGCCGGCACGCTCGCGAAGGTCCCGGACCCCGGCCACGAGGGGCGCCTGTTCTGCCATCTGGTCATGCGCGACGACGCCATCAACCTCTACGGCTTCGCGACCGAGTCCGAGCGCAAGCTGTTCCTGATGCTCGTCGGCGTGCAGGGCGTGGGGCCCAAGGTGGCGCTCGCGGTGCTCTCCGGCGGCACCCCGAGCGAGCTCCTGAACGCCATGGCCACCGGCGACTCCGCCCGCTTCCAGGCGGTGCCCGGCATCGGCAAGCGCACCGCCGAGCGCATCATCGTGGAGCTGCGCGAGAAGGTGGCGGGGCCGGCCGCCGACGAGATCACGGTCAGGCGCACGGCCAGCGACGACCCGCGCAGCCTCGCGCACGAGGGCCTCGTGGGCCTGGGCTACACGCCCCAGGAGGCCGACAAGCTGCTCGGCGACGCGGGCGGCGACACCCCCGAGGAGCTGATCGCCGGGGCGTTGAGGGCGGTGCGATGACAGGCATCAAGACCCCCGGAGTCGAGCGCGTGCACGCCCCCGAGGTCACGCCGGCCGACGAGGACTTCGAACGGACGCTGCGGCCCAGGCGGCTCGCGGACTTCGTGGGCCAGCCCGCGGTCAAGGACCAGCTGGCCGTGGTCATCGAGGCGGCGTCCGTGGCGCATGGGCACGTCAGTGCGACGTTC
>DAIMGB010000146.1:0-5589 GCA_036724195.1 Thermoleophilaceae bacterium | reverse complement strand
GTGAGGTGCTCGAAGGCGCCGTGGGGGATCACCCGCACGCGGCCGGAGTCCACGCCCAGGCGCTCGAGCTCGGCCGCGCCGGCGCGGGTGTGCACCACCACCGCGTCCATTCGCCGCGCCACGCGCAGCGTCAGCGCCTCGCCGTCGCGGCGCAGGACGTTGTGCATGGTCAGCACCCGGGGCCGCGCGGGTGGCAGCAGCAGCAGGTCGAGCGGCTCGACGGGGAGCCACTGGTAGTGGCGCACGTCGGCCTCGCGGGCGTGGCGGCGGTAGCGCAGCATGTCGGGCCCGTGCTCGGCCAGCTTGAGGGCGCGCCGCGCCAGCCGGCTGCCGAGGCCCCGCGCGGTCGCGCGCCGGTAGAAGGCCTCGGTCACCTCGTAGTCGCGCTCGCTCGGGATCGGTCCGTACAGGAAGCGCGAGGTCACCAGCTCGACCTCGACGCCCGCACGGGCCAGCGCCGCGGCCAGCGAGTGGTCGTAGGGGGTCACGTCCCCGGACGGATCGACGATCTGCACGCGCATCTGCTTCGACATTCTGAGGCCGACGGACCTACTAGCGTTGCGCCGGTCATGGCGAAGCCTCTGGTCCGCGCGGCGTTTGCCGCGCTCGTGCTCGCCACCATCGCTGCTTTCTTCGTGACGCAGCAGCTGAAGGGCGAGTTCCCGCTGGTGATCCGCTTCGCGGCCGGGCCGGCCGACATCTCTCCGAACGGCGACGGCTTCCGGGACAGCTCGAGGGTGGGCTTCGACCTCTCGCGGGCGGCCACCGTCAGCTTCTCGATCGTCGACTCCGAGGGCAATGAGGTCAGGCGGCTGGTGGACGAGCGCCGCCTGCCCGGGGACTCGCACAACCGCTTCACCTGGAACGCGCGCGACGACGACGGCAGCATCGTGCCGGACGGCGAGTACACGATGCGGGTGGTGCGCCGGGACGAGGGCCGCGTGATCAACTCGATCAAGAAGGTCGACGTGGACACCCGCCCGCCGAAGGTGGCGCTCACATCCGCGAAGCCCGGGGTGATCTCCCCGGGCGTCGCGGGGCAGCGGCCCCAGGTCGTGTTCCGCTACAGCGGGCCGCGCAACGAGGCGCCCGAGTTCCGCATCTTCCGCACCGACGAGGGACGGCCGCGCGTGGTGGCCCGCTTCCGCGGAGGCCCCAAGCGGAGCGCGGTGTGGCACGGCACGATCCGGGGCCGCCCCGCGGCCGCGGGCAACTACGCCTTCACCGTGACCGTGCGCGACAAGGCGGGCAACCGCGCCGTGGCACCTGCGGCCATCCCGACCGCGGCCACTGCGCGCCCCGGCACAGGCGTGGCGGTGCGAAAGCTCGACCTGCGCGGGCCACTCGGCGTGGTGCCGGCGGGGTCGCTGGCGCGCCTGGTGGCCGGCCCGGTGGAGCGGAGCTTCGACTTCGCGCTGACACGCCTCGGCACGAGCCAGGTGCTGCGCAAGGGCGGGCGAATCGGCGGCCGCTTCCGCGTCCGCATCCCGGAGCGGGCGAAGACGGGCGTGTACGTGGTGCGCATCCGGGCAGCCGGCCGCCGCGCACAGTGGCCGCTGGCGGTGGCGGGCCTGCCGCAGACCCGGCGTGCCGCTCGCCGACCGCGGCCGCTGGTGGTGCTGCCGGCGCTCAGCTGGCAGGGCCAGAACCAGGTGGACGACGACCTGGACGGCTTCCCTGACACGCTCGACCAGCGCGGCGGCCGCGTGCGGCTCGACCGGCAGCTGCAGGGCGGCAAGCTCCCGCACGGCTTCGCCTCCCAGGTCTCGCCGCTGCTGCGCTTCCTCGACCGCGAGCGCCTGGGCTACGACCTGACCACCGACCTGGCGCTCGAGGCGAAGCAGGGCCCATCGCTGGGCAACGCTCCCGGTGTGGCGTTCGCCGGCAGCGCGCGCTGGCTGCCCGACGACCTGCAGGCACGGCTGCGCCGCTACGTGGAGCAGGGCGGCAGGCTGGCCTCCTTCGGCGTCGACGCCTTCAGGCGCCCCGTGGCGCTCGCGAAGGGCAGCGCCGGGCCCAGCCCCGCGCCCAGCGCCGCGAACGCCTTCGGGGAGCGGACCAGGAAGCTGCTGCGCACCGACCCCGCGCCGCTCGTGCTGGAGGGAGACGACCAGCTCGGGCTGTTCGCCGGCGACGACCGCTTCATCGGCGAGTTCCGGGCCTTCGAGCCCAGCGGCGGCCTGCCGCGCGGCACGCGGCCGCTGACGGCGGCCGGGCGCGACCCGGGCCAGCCCGACTTCGTGGCCTACAAGCTCGGCAAGGGCATCGTGGTGCGCGCGGGCACGCCGCAGTGGGCGGCCGAGCTGGCCGAACGCCGCCTGAGCGTGGAGGTGCCGAACGCGATGAAGCGCATCTGGCGGCTCCTGGCGCGGGGCTCCGGAACCGGCTGACGCCTCTCCTATTGTTCCCGCGGTGACTCGACGCCGCTGGCTCCTGGGTGGCGCGCTGGCCCTCGCCGCATTCGCGGCGGCCGCCGCCGTGTACGCCATCACCAGGCCCGACCCAATCGAGAAGCGCGGCTCCGCCAGGCAGGAGTTCGTGACCACCGAGGAGCCGAAGGCAAAGCCGCCGCCGCGCACGGATGCAACGCCGTGGGCCACCTACGGCTACGACCGCGAGCGCACGCACGTGTCGCCCTTCAAGCTGAAGCCCCCATACAGGCGGGTCTGGCAGATCGATGCGCACGACACGGTCGAGTTCCCGCCCTCGGTGGGCTTCGGCAAGATCTTCATCCCGCAGCAGAAGGGGCTCTTCTTCGCCCTCAACGCGAAGACCGGCCGGCTCAAGTGGCGCAAGAAGGTGGGCCGCTGCGCGGCCGCCTCCCCGACGCTCGCCAAGGGTGTCGTCTACCAGTCCTACATGGACTTCGTGCCGTGCCCACAGGACCGCCCTGGCGCCAGTGGCTTCGTGATCGCCTGGAACGCCAAGAACGGCCACCGGATCTGGAAGTGGAACGGTCAGCCGGTCGAGTCGTCGCCGCTGCTCGTTGGCAACACCCTCTACGTGGGCAGCTGGGACCACGGCCTGCACGCGCTGAACGCCGGGAACGGCCACCAGCGCTGGCGCTTCCAGGCCGACGATCAGGTGAACACCGCCCCCGCCTACGACCACGGCACGGTCTTCTTCGGCACCGACGCCGGGACGGTCTACGCGGTCGACGCGCGCTCGGGCCGCATGAAGTGGAAGGCCGGCGATGCGCGCGAGTTCTTCTACGCCACACCCACGATCGCCTACGGCCGGGTGTACATCGGCAGCACCGACGGCACGATGTACGTGTACGGCGCGAAGAGCGGGCGGCTGCTCTGGGCGCGCCCGCTCGGCAGCTACATCTACGGCGCGGCCGCCGTCTACAAGCGCAAGGTCTACGTGGGCACCTACGACGGCTCGTTCTACGCGCTCGACGCGGCCACCGGCGACACGAAGTGGAGGATCACGGCGTCCGGGGCGGTGCACGCCGCGCCCACGATCATGGGCGGCGTCGTGTACTACGCGACCTGCTCGAGCTGCGGCTCGGCGGCCTCGCGGACCGTCAAGCACGGGCCAGACGGCACCTACGGCGTCAGCGCCAAGAACGGCCACCAGCTATGGCACTTCTCGGCCGGCAAGTACGCCAACCCGGTGGTGGCCGATGGCAAGCGCATCTACGTCACGGGTCGGTCGGCCGTGTTCGCGCTAAAGCCTCGCCGCTAGCCACCAGCACGGCCGCCGCCGCGCCCGTGAGCGGCCACACGAGGTAGTAGTTGTTGAAGGTGCGGCCGATGAACAGCAGCCAGAGGATCGAGATGGCGAAGCCGGCGGCACCCAGCCACAGCTGCCCCGCGCGCCGCTGCGCGTAGAGCAGCCAGGCGGTCAGCGGCAGCCAGGTGAGCAGGGCGATCAGCGCGAAGGGGTAGGCGCCGTTGCGGTCGTCCACGATGCCGATTCGCACGAGGATCGCCGACAGCCCGTAACCCACGATCCGGTAGGTGCCCGCGCCGTACTTGACCGTGTCGTCGTAGAAGGCGCCGGGGTCGGCCACGAGGAAGGGCAGGATCGCCACCAACAGCACGCCGGCGAACACGAGCGCGGCGGTCTTCAGCTCGCGCCGGGTGGCCCCGGACTGCACCAGCATCAGAGCGAGGAACGGGATCGCCACGACGGCGAACTGCTTCAGCAGCACGGCCGCCGCGAGCGCCGCGGCGGCCCAGGCGAAGCGCCGCCGAGTTACCAGCGCGAAGGCGGCCAGCAGCAGCAGCAGGCTGGGCGCGTCGTTCTGGCCGAACCAGGCCGAGCGCACGGCGATCGGGTCGCACACCAGCAGCGCGCCGATCGCCAGGCGCCAGCCCAGCGGGGCGCGGAAGGCCAGCGCGGCCCCCAGGGCGGCGAGGCTGCTCAGCAGGATGAGCATGCGCAGGTCGTCGAAGGGCTCGGGCAGCAGCCGCCAGGCCGCCGCGGTGACGATCGTGCCCGGGAAGTAGGCGTAGTGGTCGAGCGCGACCTCGCGGCGGAGCACGCGCTGGGAGACGCTGCCGTCGCGGGTGTAGAAGCGTTCGAGTCCCGAGCCGCGATAGTCGTGGCCGTAGGGGTCGTGGCCGTGCAGCAGCAGGTCGCCAGCCAGCTCCACCTGGTAGGTCGAGTCGTTGGTGTCGAACCACGGCGCGGTGGACTGGCGCAGGCCCATCTGGAGCAGCGTGGAGGGCGCGGTGAGGAGCACGCCCACGGCGAGCACCAGCGCGATCCCCGCCCAGCCGGGCCAGTCACGGCGGCGGCCGTAGAGGGTCAGCGCCGCGGCGCCGCACAGCAGTGCGGCCACGAACGTCGCGGCGCGCGCAATGCCCACGTCCCACTCCTCGCCGGCGGCCCGCACCAGCGGGGCGAGGATTCCCTGGGGGTGCACGGCCCCGGGCCGGAACGGCCACGGGTCGGAGCCGAGCTCCGGCAGCGCGATCGCCACAAGCGCGAACAGCACGCCGACCAGCCCCCAGGCCGCGGGTGCGGCGAGGCGCTCGCGCGTCACGTGGCGGCTGCCGGTCTGCGGGAAGCGTGCCGGGCCCGGGCGCGCTCCGAAGCGGTCGCGTGGGCGTCGGCGTGTGCCAGCCAGCCGGCCGCGACGCCCATTACGACCCACGTGAGCGGGTCCTCCAGGAAGCCGCTGTAGAAGAGCGCGTGCACGAACAGCGCCACGAAGGCCGCGCCCAGCGCCAGGCCGAGACCCTCGTCGCGCTTTCGCACCTCGTAGATCACGCGCGCGCCGCCCACCAGCAGCCAGGCGTACAGGAGCAGGCCGATCACGCCCAGCTCGGCCGCCACGGTCAGCGGCGTGGTGTGCGAGACGAAGCTGGCGGTGGGCCGCTCGCTGTGCGCGGCCAGCCGGCTGGCGCGCGGCTGCCCGGCGATGCCCACGCCGACCAGCGGGTGGTCTCGCACCACGCGCAGCGTGTCGGTCACGCGCTGCTCGCGGTCGCTCGTGAGCTGGTTCAGCGAGCTGCCCGTGACGAGCTTGGCGGCCAGGAAGCCGCCGCCCGCCAGCATGGCCACCACACCCACCGCAACCACGGCGCGGCGGGTGCGGCGGTCACCCGACGCCATCGCCACGGCCAGCGTGATCAC
>DAIMGB010000145.1:0-5622 GCA_036724195.1 Thermoleophilaceae bacterium | reverse complement strand
GCCTGAGGCGGAGCTGGGCGGCCGCGCCGTGGCCGCCGCCGCGCCGACCCTCCGCGCGGGTCCCGTCACGTGGCGACGGCGCCTGCTCTGGCTTGCACTGGCGGCCGTGCCGTCAAGCCTGATGCTCGGCACCACGAGCTTCATCACGCGCGACCTCGCACCGGTGCCGCTGCTCTGGGTCGTGCCGTTGGCCCTCTACCTGTTCACGTTCGTGGTGGCCTTCTCCCCCTGGACGAACGCCGACCGGCTCACCGTATGGGGGCGGCGCCTGCTGCCGGCCACCACGATCCTCGTGGCGTACAGCCTGCTGATCCGCGCGCAGGGGCCGCTCAGCCTGCTGCTGGTGGTACACCTCGCCGGCCTGGTGGTGGCGGGCCTGCTGCTGCACGGCCGGCTGGCGGCGGACCGCCCCGACCCCAGCCACCTGACCGAGTTCTACCTCTGGGTGGCGCTGGGCGGAGCGGTGGGCGGCACCTTCAACGCCCTGATCGCGCCGCTCGTGTTCCCGGGGCTCGTGGAGTACCCGCTGGCGATCGTCGCGGCCTGCCTGCTGCGCCCCGCCCCGCCGAAGAAGCGCCCCGACTTCCTCGAGTTCTTCACCGACCGCACGGGACCCACGCGCTGGATGGACCTCGGCGCGCCGCTGCTGCTCGGCTCGATGGTCGCGCTGGTGCTCGAGGCGTCGAGCGGCACCGACGCCACCACGAACGTCGTGGCGGGCCTGGCCCTCGGGCTCATGGTGAACATGGCGCGCCGGCCGCTGCGCTTCGGGCTCGCCCTGGGAGCGGTGTTCCTGGCCGTGGCGCTCACGGGGTACGGCAGGGCCGACACGCTCGAGCGCTCGCGCAGCTTCTTCGGCATCTACCACGTGGAGTCGCACGAGCGCGGGCGGCTGCACGAGCTCTACTCGGGCACGACGCTGCACGGCAGCGAACGCCGTGGGCCGGGCCAGCCCCAGCCGCTCAGCTACTACAGCCCCTCCGGCCCCGTCGGGCAGGCGTTCAAGGAACTGCCGCGCCGGGCCACCGAGCGAGGCGCGGCGATCGGGCTGGGCGCCGGCACGCTGGGCTGCTTCGAGCGGCCCGGCGGCTCCTTCACCTTCTACGAGATCGACAAGACCGTGGTGCGGATCGCGCGGGACAGGCGGCTGTTCACCTTCCTCGACGACTGCGCCGTGCACCCCCGGGTAGTGCTGGGCGACGGTCGTCGTTCGCTCGAGCGCGCGCGGCCGGCCAGCCACGGGCTGATCATGGTGGACGCGTTCAACTCCGACGCCGTCCCGGTGCACCTGATCACGCGCGAGGCCGTGCGGCTGTACGTGTCGCGCACCAGCCCCGGCGGCGCCCTGATGTTCAACCTCTCGAACCGCTACCTGAACCTCGAGCCGGTGGTGGGCAACGTGGCCCGCGACCTTGCGCTGACGTGCCGCATCCAGCACTACAAGCCGGCCGCCGCCAAGAAGCGGCGTGGCTACGACCCGTCGACCTGGGCGCTGCTCAGCCGCTCGCCCGCCGACCTCGGCAGGCTCGCCCGCGACCGGCGCTGGCGCACCTGCCGCGGCAACCCCTCACAGCGCACCTGGAGCGACGACTACTCCAACCCGCTCTCGGTGGTTCACTGGGGCTAGCCATGGCGGAGGCGCCCACTCTCATCAACCTCTTCGAGGTGGACGACCGCGACGACGACTTCGTCGCCGGATGGGAGCGGGCGCGCGAGTTCCTCGACGAGCACGCCGGAAGCATCCA
This sequence comes from Thermoleophilaceae bacterium, assembly GCA_036724195.1. Lineage (GTDB taxonomy): Bacteria > Actinomycetota > Thermoleophilia > Solirubrobacterales > Thermoleophilaceae > DATACN01. The sequence continues at coordinate 3,877 of DAIMGB010000145.1, read as the reverse complement.
GACGGCGCTGCACCGCAGCCTCGACCCGGATGCGGAGTTCCGCTACGTGAACGTGGCCCGCCTGGGCGAGTTCGAGGCCTGGCAGAAGGCCATCGCCGACCCCGACTTCCCCGGCCGTGAGATGCCGTTCGCCGCGCATCCGATGCTGTTCCGGGTGGCCGCCGAGGAGGGCTCCGAAGGCGAGGATGGCGCCGTGCTCATCAACCCGTTCGAGGTGCCGGAGGACGGCGACGAGCGCTTCGTGTCGGCCTGGGAGCAGGCCGGCGAGTGGCTCGCGAGCCAGGAGGGCTGGCAGGGGCGACGGCTCCACCAGAGCCTGGCGCCGGCGGACTTCCGCTTCGTGAACCTGGGCTGGTGGAAGAGCGAGGACGCCTACCGTCAGGCCGTCGAGCGCCCGGACGCCGGGTCAGCCCTTGACTTCCCCTTCAGCGGGCGCCCCGCTCTGTACGAGGTCATCCGCCGCTGACATGCCGAAGGTCTCGGCGATCAGCTCGTAGGAGCGGCGCCGCGCCTCGTGCTCGTAGGTGATCGTGACGATCACGACCTCCTCCGCCCCGTACTCGCTCGCCACCTGCTGGAGCCCCGCACGCACCGTCTCGGACGAGCCGATCACGGCGCGCCGCCCCGAGCCGCCGGGGTTGCGCTCGCGCGTCTCCAGGTAGCGCAGCGCCTGGTCCACCGGCGGCACCGGGATCAGCCGCCCCTGGCGCAGCATCGAGAAGCTCATCCGGCTGCTGGCGGCAAGCCGCTCGGCCTGCTCGTCGGTGTCCGCGCAGATCGCCATCACGCCCACGGACAGCTTCGGTGCGACCAGCCGCTCCGAGTGCTGGAAGTGGTCGCGGTAGCTCTTCGCGATCTGGGCGCCCTGCGGGTTGATGAAGTCCGCGAACGAGTAGGGCAGGCCAAGCTCGCCGGCCCAGATGGCGCTCTGGGGCGATGAGCCCAGCAGCCACGGCTCGGGCCGCTCGGGCAGCCCCGGCAGCGCGGCCAGCCGCTTGAACGGGTGGTCGTCCGGCAGGGTGCCCTCGAGATAGCCCAGCAGCTCGGTGAGCTGCTGGGGGAAGTCGTCGGCGGGCACGTGGTTGCGGTCGCGCAGCAGCGCGAAGCTCGTGATCTGGTCGGTGCCGGGCGCGCGTCCCAGGCCCAGGTCGATGCGCTCCGGGTAGAGCCCGGCGAGGATGCTGAAGTTCTCCGCGACGTGCAGCGGGCTGTAGTGGGGCAGCATCACGCCGCCGCTGCCCACGCGGATGCGCTCGGTGGCGGAGGCGATCGGCCCGATCAGCGCCTCCGGGCTGGCACAGGCCAGCATGGGCGTGCCGTGGTGCTCGGCCACCCAGTAGCGGTGGTAGCCGAGCCGGTCGGCCAGCCGCGCAAGGTCGAGCGAATTGTGCAGCGCCTGGGCGCCGGTCATCCCCTCCGAGATGGGCGACTGGTCGAGCACGCTCAGGCGCGGCTCGGTCACGTCAGCCCGCCACCAGGCGCTCCGACAGCTCGCGCAGCTGCCGGCGAGCGTCGCCGTCGTAGGCCTGCGGGTCGGCCTGCTGCTCGCGCTGCCCGTTGAAGTAGGCGCCGCTCACGCCCTCCAGGGCGGGATCGGCCACCAGCCTCATCGTCGCCTCGACCCCCTCCTGCAGCGAGCTTGCCGGGGAGGACACGATCTTCGTGGGCATGTAGGTGGCCGGGTGCAGCGCCGTCACGGGCACGCCGTCCGGCAGGCGCTCGGCCAGGTCCACCGTGACGAGGATCTGGGCCAGCTTGCTCTGGCAGTAGGCGCGGACGCCGCTATAGCCGCGCTTCAGCATCGGGTCGTCGAAGTCGATCGGCATCTGGCCGGCGGAGGACACGTTCACGATGCGCGCCGGCGCGGAGCGTTCGAGCAGCGGCAGCAACTCGCGCGTGAGCAGGTAGCCGGCGAGGTAGTTCACCGCGAAGCGCAGTTCGTGGCCGTCGCGGCTCTCCTGGCGCTCGGGGCCGCCCGGGACGTCGGTGCCGATGCCGGCGTTGTTCACCAGCACGTCGAGGCGCTCCTCGCGCCCGTTCACCTCGGCCGCCAGGCGCCGCACCTCGTCCAGCGAGGAGAGGTCGGCCAGGTAGCCGCGGTGGCCCTCGCCGGCCAGCTCGGCCAGCGTCGCGTCCACGCGCTCCTGGCTGCGGCCGTGCACGAGAACGGTGTGACCGTCGCTGGCCGCGGCGGCCGCCAGGCCGCGTCCGAGGCCGTCGGTGGCGCCGGTGATCAGGATGACCGCCATCTGCCCGATCGTAGACTGGCGGCGTGGCCGACCCGGTTGACGAGCTGCGCCGGCGGCGCGAGGAGCTGCGTTCGCAGATGGGCGGGGCCGAGCGCATCGAGCGCCTGCACGAGCGCGGCGAACGCACGATCCGCGAGCACATCGACGGGCTGCTCGACGCGGGCAGCTTCGAGGAGGTGGGCACCTTCACCCACTCGGCGCGCCCCGAGGACGCGGCCGCCACCCCCGGCGACGGGAAGATCGGCGGCCACGGCATGGTGGACGGGCACCCCGTGACCGTCGCTGGCGACGACCTGACCGTGAAGCGCGGCAGCTCCTCGCAGATCGGCGGCCGGCGCCTGCACAAGCTCTACGGCCACGCCATGCGCGCCGGACACCCGATGCTCTACTTCGGCGCCACCGGCGGCGCCCGCCTGCCGGACTCGATGGGCTCCGCGGGCTTCGCCACGGTCTCGCCCGGCACGGGCCTGTTCGCCCGGCAGCGGCGCGTGCCCTTCGCCACCGTGATCGTGGGCAACTCGTTCGGCGGGTCGTCGTTCTTCTCCGCGGCCAGCGACCTGGTGATCCAGCTGCGCGGCACCTGCCTGGCCGTGACCTCTCCACTCGTCGTCGAGAAGGCCACCGGCGAGCACATCGAGATGGAGGAGCTCGGCGGGGCCCAGGTGCACGAGCGGCTCACCGGCCAGATCGACCTGGCGGTGGACGAGCCGGAGGAGGCATACGCGGCCGTGCGCAGATGGCTCTCGTACCTGCCGCCGAACGCCTGGACGCGCGCGGCGCGCACGCCCGGCGGCGAGCTCTCGCCCGACGGCGAGCTGGCCGGGCTCGTGCCGGAGCGGCGCTCGCGCGCCTACGACATGACGAAGGTGCTCGACCGCGTGCTCGACGAGGACTCGCTGATGGAGCTGGCACCCGGCTTCGGGCGCGGGCTGATCGCGGCGCTGGGGCGCCTCAACGGCCACAGCGTTGGGGTGGTGGCGAGCCAGCCGAAGTTCTACGCCGGCGCGCTCGACCCGCAGGCCTGCGAGAAGGCCGTGCGGCTGCTCTGCCTGTGCGACGCGTTCGACATCCCGCTGGTCTTCCTCCAGGACGTGCCCGGCTTCTTCGTCGGCCGCGACGTGGAGCACGCGGGCATGCTCAAGCACGCGATCCGCCTGCAGACAGCGCTGACGCTGTCGCAGGGGCCGAAGCTCACGGTGGTGCTCCGCAAGGCCTACGGCATGGCGTACTTCAGCCTGGGCGGCAACGACACCGGCGTGGACGCGGTCTACGCCTGGCCCGGAGCCGAGATCTCGTTCATGGACCCCGAGGTGGGAGCCAACGTGGTTGGCGCCCCCGTCGAGGCGATGCTGGCCGACACGGATCCCTACGGGGCGGCCGGCTCGATGGCGGTGGACGAGGTGATCGACCCGGCCGACACGCGCGCCATCCTTGCGCGCGCGCTCGACCGCTTCGACGCCCGGCCGCCGGTGGAGGGCTGGCGCCGGCCGCTGGCGAGCTGGCCGACTTGCTGACGCGCCTGACGGGCAGATCCAACTCCGGGCTGCTCGTTGCGGGCATCGTGCTGATCGCGTTCTGCCTGCGCCCGGCCATCACCTCGGTCGGACCGCTCACCGACGAGATCCGCG
>DAIMGB010000144.1:5297-5637 GCA_036724195.1 Thermoleophilaceae bacterium | reverse complement strand
CTGTCCACGCGCGTGCGCTGCTCGATCGCCATGAGCGTGGCGCGCCGCGTGATCAGGCAACGAAAGCGCCCGGGCCACGGCTTCAAGTGCAAGCGCCACCTCAACCGGAAGTTCGCGATCAACACGCTGAAGTGCACGCGCGGCAAGGCGCGCATCGACGCCAGCTGGGGCGACTAGCCGGCGCGGGACCCGTGGCGCTTCGAGGCGGCGACCGGCAGGGCCAGCACAGCGCTTCCGAACAGCACCCAGCCAGGCCAGAAGTAGCCGGCGCCGGACGCCAGCCAGAGGGCGACCACGGCCGCGTCGATCGCCAGCAGCACGCCGCCCGCCAGCGCCATCG
>DAIMGB010000144.1:3452-5287 GCA_036724195.1 Thermoleophilaceae bacterium | reverse complement strand
CGGCGGGCAGGGCCGACTCTCGCAGGGGCCCGCTCGCCATCGTGCCCCAGCTGTCGATGGCGGCCACGAGGCCGATGCCGATCAGCGCCCAGATCGGCCAGAACGTGCCTGCGCCGGTGAGCGCCCAGAGCACCACCAGCACGAGCGCCACCGCACCGAGGACCACGAGCCGCCGCCGAAGCAGGCGGCGCCTGCGCGCCATCACGGCATCGGCCTCGTCGTCGGACAGGGTCCGGGGCGCCGGGGCCGCGGGCTCTCCGCCGGGCGCGTGGCCGTCCAGCGGTAGCAGCGCCCGGATCAGCGTGCCCTCGCCGGGCGGGCTGTGCACCTCGAGGCGGCCATCGAGGGCCGCCACCCGGTCGCGCAGTCCCTGCAGGCCAGATCCGTCGTCCGGGCTGGCCCCCCCGGCACCGTCGTCGCGAACCTCCACCGCCAGCGCGCCGTCTCGCTCAGATACGGCGACGCTGGCCTGGGAGGCCTGGGCGTGCTTGCCGATGTTGGCCAGGCATTCGGAGACCACGAAGTAGGCCGCCGCCTCCACCGGCTCGGGTAGCCGCTCCGACGGCCCGCTAGTGACCTCCACTGGCACGGCGGCGCGCCTGGCGAGGTCGCGGAGGGCGTCGGTCAGGCCGCGGTTGGTGAGGATCGCGGGATGGATGCCGCGGGCCAGGTCGCGCAGCTCCTCGAGCGCCCTTCCGACCTCCTCGCGGGCGTCGCGCATCAGCTCCGGTGCCCCGGGCTCGCCCTTCTCGGCGCGCTGCTCGGCCACCCGCAGGGTCAGGGCCAGCGACACCAGGCGCTGCTGGGCCCCGTCGTGGAGGTCGCGCTCGAGGCGGCGGCGCTCGGCGTCGGTAGCGGCGATCACGCGGGCCTGGGCGCCGCGCAGCTCCGACACCTCGGCGGTCAGCTCCGGGTCCTCGTTCGAGCCGAGCAGCTGCACGGCAAACCAGCCGTAGAGGCGGCCGAGCGCGCCGAGGGCGGGGATTCCGGCGAACAACAGGAGAGCGCCGAGCGGGACCAGCGCCAGCGTCTCCGGGAGCGTGTCGATGCCGAGCCCAAAGCCCGACTGGTGGTAGATGGGAGCGGCCAGTAGCCCGGCGCCGCCCGCGAGCACGATCGTCGCCAGCGCGAACGCCACGATCCCGGCCGGCAGCTGCAGCACGAGGAACACAAGGTCCTTCCAGGTGGCAGGGTCGGCCAGCCGCTCGCGCACCCCCCGCCAGCGCGAGGCTCCCGGCGGGGGACGGCGGTAGGGGTCGGCGATGGCGGTGCCCACCAGGGCGCCGATCACGCGCCGCTCGACCTGCGCCATCCAGCGCCAGACGAAGAGCATCACCAGCAGCACTGGCAGGCCGATCAGCGTGATCGCAGTGCCGAAGCCGAACGACAGGCCTGACACGAGAATCGAGAACTCCGCGACGCCGAGCGGCAGCGCCAGCAGCAGGTAGGCGATGCGCGTGTAGGTCCGGGGCGCGCGGAGGTCGTCTAGGGCCCGCCGAAGCATGGGTCCCAGCCTAAGACGCGGCGGGGCCGCGAGCCCTGGTGCAGCCTGGCTTATTCGGGTACGGGCAGCCGCACCACCGCGGCCGCGGCCAGGAGCCCCGCCAGCGCGGCGCACACCACGGCCGCCAGCGCCACGGCCAGCTGGCCCGATGAGAGCTGCGCTCCCAGCTGGTCCACCACCCGCGCGTTGTTGGCCAGCGCGTCCGAGGCCGCCCCGGCCACCACCAGCCAGGCCGCGCTGCCCAGCGCGAAGGCGGGCAGCAGGCGCGTGCCGCTCCTGCTTGCGAGCGCCCGCAGCAGCGCCCCGGCGGCCAGCCCGGCGAGCGCCCAGG
>DAIMGB010000144.1:0-3442 GCA_036724195.1 Thermoleophilaceae bacterium | reverse complement strand
CAGCCACGCCGCCCCCACCACCACCGCCAGCGCGGCGGCGTGGACCAGACTGAGCGCCGTGCCGCTGCCCAGCGGGTCGTCCAGCAGCACAAGGCCGCCTACGATCGAGGTCACGTAGGTGCCGGCGGTCATCAGCGCGATCGCCGTGACCGGGCTCGCCCCCTGGAGCGAGCGCTGGAACGCGAAGAACGCCCCTGCCGTCAGCACGGCGGCGATCGGGAGCCACGCCGAACCCGCCACTCCGGCGAGGCCGCCGGCGGTGTAGACGCCCGTCAGCACCTTGATCGCCAGGTCCGCCGCCCCGTAGAGCGCCCCGCCGGCGGCGGCCAGCAGGTCGAAGCGCCCAAGCCGGGCACCGAGCAGGCCGAGCGCGGCGGGCAGCGCCGCCGCGGGCACCAGGAAGGCGACCGCTGCCAGGGCGCCCGGCTCGCCGCGCACGGGACCTGTGGCCACGCCCATGGTGAGCGCGACCAGCGCCAGCGCCATTCCGGCCACCGCCAGCGCCTCGGCTCCGCCGATCGCGCGGCCCAGCCAGCGCCGCGCGGCGGGCACGGTGAGCGCCAGGCCGCCCGCCACGAACGCCTGAACCAGCGACAGCGGGGCGCGCGTGAGCGCCGCCACGTGCAGGGCCCAGCCGGTCATCCCGAGCACCAGCCCGCCGGCCCAGAGGGGCGCCGTCAGCAGGCCCCCCATCGTCCTCAGCGGGTGCCGCGCGTCGACGGCCGGAAGCCCGGCCGAGCCGGCATGCTGGAGCAGATAGCTGCCGTTCAGGGCCAGCGACGCACCCACCGCCAGCGTGAGGCCCAGCGCCAGCGCCGTCACCGCGCCGCCTCCAGGCTGGAGCTCGCGAACTCCAGCATCGGCGTGAAGTGGCGCCGCCAGAGGCGCCAGTTATGGCGGCCCGGGTAGACGGCCGCCTGCGTGCGGACTCCGGCCGCACGCAGCTCGTTCGCGAAGGAGAACATCGCCCGCGCCGAGACGTCGTCGCGGCTGCCCTGGTAGAGGAAGGCGCTGAACCGCAGGCGCCTGATGCCAGGCGCGATCGCCGGCAGGTATAGCGCCGGGCTGTTCGCGTGCAGCAGCGCGGGCGAGGCGCCGCCGAAGGTGTAGGTGGGCGTCTGCGTGTAGTAGCCGGACCAGCTCTCGAAGGAGGCGAACGTGCGCGGGTGGTGGAGCGCGATGTTCGCCGCCCCGTAGCCGCCCGCCGAGAGCCCGGCGAGCATCCGGGCGCGGCGCGCGCGCAGCGTGGAGAAGCGCCCGTCGACGTCGCGCACCACGTTCAGCACGAAGTCCTCGTAGTCCCCGGCGCGCGCGTTGGCCCACTCGTGGTCGCCCCCGAACGCCGAGCCGTGGCCCATGGGCAGCACGGTCACGAAGGGCCTGATCGCGCGCCTGGCCACCAGCTTGTCGACTCGCACGTAGAGACCGCCGGCCAAGGCGTAGTTGCGAGCCTTGCCCACCGGCGCGTGCAGGAGGTAGAGCACCGGGTAACGGACGCCCCGCGCGCTGCCCGCGCCGTAGCCCGGCGGGAGGTACACGAGATAGCTGCGGCGCTGGTGCAGCGCGCCCGAGTAGAAGCCGATCGCCTCCAACCGGCCGTGCGGGATGCCCGCGGGCTCCTTCGGGGGCGGAAAGCCGCGGTAGAGGTCGTAGGCGTGAAGGTAGGAGTAGGCGCCGTAGGCGCCCGGCGCCAGCAGCGCCAGGGCCAGAGCGCCCACCACCAGGCGGGCCGTCACCGCGGCGCGGGTGACCATCCCGGCAGCGCCGGCTGCTGCGGCCATTCGGGGGCACTCCAGCGCGACTCGAGCGGGGCCGTGGCGGGCGCGCGCACGTACGCCTCGGCCTGCAGCACGCGCAGCCCGGAGCGCACCAGCGAGGCGCGGCCCTCATAGAGCAGGTAGCGCGGCCGCCAGACGGGACCGAACTTGTCGCTGAAGGCGCTCAGCCGCTCGAGCTGGAAGCGGCCGTGGGCCACCCGCAGCGCCGCCTGGGCCGCGCGCTCCCGGCGGCACAGCGCCCGGCTGGGCGCCATCAGGTGCCCGAAGCCCGCGAAGTTCAGGCTCACCTCGCTCAGCCCCTGCTCGCGGGCGTGCTCGAGCGCGGTGCACACCAGCGCCTCAACGAGGCCGTTCGGGGCGTCGTCGCTGCGGCGCATGGCGTCCAGCGACAGCCCGTTCGCGTAGGGCACGAAGCGCAGCACCGCCCCGATGCGCCGGTCCTCGGTCCGCGCCAACACGTGCAGCATCGAGCGGTCCTCGGGCGCCCCGCCCAGCCGGCCCAGTGTCATGGCGAAGCCCTGCAGGCGCGGCTGCTCGCTGCGCCAGTGGTTCTCCAGGCGGGCGATCCGAGCGATGTCGGCGGGCTCGAGGTCGTTCGCCGTGGCCACCTCGAAGCGCCAGCCGCGGCGCCCGGCACGCGCGATCGACTGCCTGAGCTTGCGCACCGCGCGGCCCTCGAGCGTGAACTCGCGCGGGTCCACGACGGCCTCCTGCCCCACGCACAGCGCCCTCAGCCCCAGCGCTCGGCCGGTTGTCACCAGCCCCTCCGTGGCCGCGGCCACCGCCACGTTCCACCCCTGGGCGCGGGCGTGGGCGATGAAGGCAGCCAGCAGGCGCGGCGCCGCGCCGGGCGGGCAGACGGGGTCACCCGACACCACCGCGGTCTCGCGCAGGACCCTGTAGCCCAGCACTCCGCCGTGGGCGAAGAAGAAGCTCTTGTCCTCGCGCAGCAGGAACGGCGCCAGCGAGTCGAGGCCGTGCTCGCGCACCACTCGCGCGGCGCTCGCGTGCTCGGCGGGCGCGTGGCCCTCCCAGCCGGACTCGGCTCGCAACAGCCCGCGCAGGAACACCGCGCCGGCCGCCAGGCCGATCACCACCAGGATGTCGAGGGCGACGGCGAACGGCTCACCCGAGGCGAGCCACCAGCCTCCGTTCGTGAGGCCGGAGACACCCAGTTCGAGGGCAGCGCCCAGGTCGGGCGCCTTGCCGGTGACCAGCTCGAGCAGGCTGCACACCAGCCAGGCACCGGCCGCCGCGCCCACCGCCACCGCCGCCGCGATCAGGCGCGGCCGGGAGGCGGCGCCGCGGTCGAAGTGCCCGCGCCCAGCGGTGAGCACCGCCGCCATGGCCAGCGCCACCGTGCCCTCCTCGAAGTCGAGCCCCTTCGCCAGGTGCAGCACGGCCACGCCGATCAACAGCACTCGGGCCACGTCGAGCGCCCGCCGCGTGCCGCGGGCCATGCTGCGCCCCAACGCGATCAGAGCCACTCCCACCGCGCCGGCCAGCACGTGGCTGAGCGACATCACGCCGCCGCTCTCCACCGTCAGCAGCAGGCGCTCGCGCCACGGCACGTTCCCCGTGGCGGCCGACACCACGGTCAGCAGGCCCGACAGCGCGGTCCCCCAGCCGGCTGCTCGTCGCCAGCTTGCTGCGAGTGCTGTTTG
>DAIMGB010000143.1:0-5639 GCA_036724195.1 Thermoleophilaceae bacterium | reverse complement strand
CCCCTTTCGTGCCCCGATCCGCACGTCATCGACCTACGAAAAGGTGACTTCAGGTACTTCATGGTCTGCACCACAGACCATGAGGTAAATGCCATTGCGATCAAGAAGTCGCGCGATCTGGTCCATTGGTACTCCGCGGGATATGTCTTTCCGAAAAATCGCCAGCCTTGGTGGTCAATACATTCAGGTCGTCATGGAGGCCGGTTCTGGGCACCGGAGATCTACCGGATCAGGGGGAAGTGGGTTGTTTACTTCGCCGCTGGACTCGATCGCTCCAAGCTCGGGCTCCCTCTGAAGCCGGGCACGATGGTGCTGGGAGTAGCAACCTCGGCGACGCTACACGGACCCTGGCGTACTCGGATTCTTCACTACCGCGGGCAATTCAACGGCCGTAGTCACTCTAAGGAGTTGTTCGGTGGGACCATCGACCCGAGCGTGGTACGCAGCCCCCTCAACGGCCAGCTGTATTTGTTCTGGGCAGTCCAGGCGAGCCAGATCTGGGTCGGGAAGCTGTCGCCGGACGGCCTGACCCTCGCGGGAGACATCAGACCGGTTGTGAAGCCGACCAAGCCGTGGGAATGTCATCCCACCTGCACCATCGAAGGCCCCGAGCCGTTCTTCAGACGCGGAGCGCTCAACCTGCTCTATTCGGGTGCCTCGACGTGGGACGGCAGCTATGTGGTCGGTCTCGCGCTTGGGAGTGACCCGCTCACTGGGAGCTATATGAAGCTGGATCAGCCGGTTCTGCGCCGGGGAGGGAGATTCATCGGCCCTGGGCACTGTTCACAGCCGGTGACCGGCCCCGACGGGCATACCTACGTCATGTATCAAGCGCTCACTGCACCTGACCTCGGGCATGTCTCCAACCGCCGTCTGCTGATGATCGCCGGGGTATCCACGGCGGGGACTCAGTTGGTCGTTAATAGGACTGGGCGTGCCGGGTAACCGCTCGGCGTCTAGAGGTCGACGCCCTCGCCGAAGCGGCCACGGGCGTCGAGCGGGATCAGCGGCGTCTCGCCGCGGGCCTTGATCTGCTGCACGGCCCAGGTGTTGCCGTCGGGGTCGGCGAAGCCGAAGAAGGTGCCGCCGCCGCGCTCGTCGAAGACCTGGATCTCGCTCACTTCGACGCCACGCCCGATGGAGCACCCGGAGCCGGGCGGCGTCAGCTGTGCGACGTGCATGTGCTCGGTCTCGGTGTCGTGGTCGAGGGCGAAGCCCACCTGGTCGCGGTAGAACGCGATCGCGCGGGAGAGGTCACTGACGGGAGTACGACGACTTCCAGGGTCCAGTCCATGACCGCACCCTTGCAGAGTCAGGCGGCAGCTCCGCTCATCGCTCCTCCTCTAACGCGCGCTGCATGTCGTCCGCCAGCGCGTCGTTGCGGTAGGGGCCGTCCCGCCTCAGGGCGGCGAGGACCTGCTGCTGGGAGACGGGGTCCTTGTCCTGGCTCATCTTGACCTTGCAGACGAAGCGGCTGATCGGCAGGCGCAGGCCGACGGTGCCCTTGGCGACCTTCGCGCCGAGCTCCTGATCCAGCGGCAGCGGCCGGTCGACGTGACGCTCGAAGTGGTCGACCAGGCGGGTGAGTACCCGGAGGTTCTCCACTTCGTCGAGCAGCTCGGGGACCCCGTAGCAGTGCGCCACGGTGAAGTTCCACGTCGGCGCCGGCGTCGTGCCCTCGACGTACCAGCTCGGCGACACGTAGCCGTGCGGGCCGGCGACGATCAGCAGCATTTCCTCGTCGCCGAACTGGTGCACGGTCTCGTCGGGCCGGCCGACGTGCGTGAGGACCGCGAGGCCGTCGGCATCCTCGTCGAGCAGCACCGGGTAGTGCGAGGCGACGAGCTCGCCGCCCGCTTGGCTGACGATCGTCGCCCACGGGTTCTCGGCGATCAGCCGCCGCACGACCGCGACGTCCGTCGCGGCATGGAACGGGTTGTGACGCCTGCTCGAAGTCTGGCATCCGTTTCCCTGACCGTAGGACGAGGTTCGAATACCCTCGAGCGCGCTCGTGCCAGGCTCCGATGTCCATCGCGCTATCGACGCGGTCTGGCGGATCGAGTCCGCCAGGGTGATCGCCGGCGTCGCCGGGATCGTGCGCGACGTGGGCCTTGCCGAGGATCTCGCGCAGGAGGCGCTGGTGGCCGCGCTCGAGCAGTGGCCCGAGTCCGGCGTGCCGGACAACCCCGGTGCGTGGCTGATGGGCACCGCCAAGCATCGGGCGATCGACCTGTTGCGCAGGCGGGCGACGCTCGAGCGCAAGCAGGAGGAGATCGGTCGGGCGCTCGAGCGCGAGCAGGAGCTCGAGCCGGACCTGGATGCCGCGATCGACGACGAGATCGGCGACGACCTGCTGCGGCTCGTCTTCGTGGCGTGCCACCCGGTGCTCTCGACCGAAGCCCGTGTCGCCCTGACGCTGCGGCTGCTCGGAGCTCTGACCACCGACGAGATCGCCCGCGCGTTCCTCGTCAAGGAGTCGACGGTGGCGCAGCGGATCGTGCGCGCCAAGCGGACCCTCGCCGAGGCGGAGGTGCCCTTCGAGGTCCCCCCGAAGGACGAGCTGGCCGAACGCCTGGCCTCGGTACTGGAGGTGATCTACCTGGTGTTCAACGAGGGCTACGCGGCCACGGCCGGAGACGACTGGATGCGGCCCGGGCTTTGCGAGGACGCGCTGCGTCTCGGGCGGATCCTGGCGGGGCTGCTCCCGGAGGAGCCGGAGGTCCTCGGCCTCGTCGGGCTCATGGAGATCCAGGCCTCTCGCATGCGCGCGCGAACCGGACCGGGCGGTGAGCCCGTCCTGCTGCTCGACCAGGACCGTTCGCGCTGGGATCAGCTGCTGATCGGCCGCGGGCTCGCGGCCCTCGAGCGCGGCGAGTGCCTGGGCGGGGCGCTCGGCCCGTACGCGCTCCAGGCCGCGATTGCGGCGTGTCACGCGCGGGCCCGGAGGCCCGAGGACACCGACTGGGTCCGCATCGCTGAGCTCTACGCCGCGCTCGCCCAACTTATGCCGTCGCCGGTGGTGGAGCTGAATCGCGCCGTCGCGCTGGGAATGGCGTTCGGGCCCGAAGCAGGCCTCGAGCTGGTGGACTCCCTGGCCTCCGAGCCGTCGCTCGAGGGCTACCACCTGCTGCCGAGCGTGCGCGGCGACCTGCTGGCCAAGCTAGGCCGCACGGACGAGGCACGCGCGGAGTTCGAGCGCGCCGCCGAGCTCACCCGAAACGAGCGCGAGCGCGAGCTGCTGCTCGAGCGCGCCGAGCTCTAGCCGCCCCCAGCGCACCTGCTAATAGTTTGTAAGTGAGGCGCCTCAGCCACAGGACCGCCTTCCCGGTGCTCGCCGGCACCCTCGTGGTGCTGCTGTTCGCGTCGAGCGCACCCTCGCCGCTGTACGTCGTCTACCAGCGCCATTGGGACTTCTCCGCGATCACCCTGACGAGCGTGTTCGCGGTGTACGCGATCGCGCTGCTGGGAGCGCTGCTTGTGGCTGGCTCGCTGTCCGATCACATCGGCCGCCGCCCGGTGCTGCTGCTGGCGCTGGGCATCGAGCTGCTGGCGATGCTGGCCTTCGCCGAGGCAAGCGGGGTCGTGTGGCTGTTCGCTGCCCGGGTGCTGCAGGGCGTGGCGACGGGCATCGCGATGGGGGCCATCAGCGCCGCGCTGCTCGACCTCCAGCCCGAGGACAAGCCTTGGCTGGGCGCGCTGGCGGGCGTGGTGGCGCCGATGACGGGGCTTGCGACCGGCGCGCTGGTCACGGGCCTGCTGGTGCAGTACGCGCCCAATCCGACGACCTTCGTGTTCTGGCTGCTGTTCGGCGCCTTCGTGCTGGCGGCGGGGGTGGCGCTGCTCGTGCCGGAGACCGTGGACGGCGACGGCCGCTGGCGGCAGTCGCTGCGCCCGCGAGTGGGCGTGCCGCCCCACGTACGGAGCGCGTTCGTGCGAGCGCTGCCCAGCCTGACCGCCACCTGGGCGCTCGGCGGTCTGATCCTGTCGCTGGGCCCGTCGCTGACCACGAGCGTCCTGGGTACCAACAGCCACGTGGCCGGCAGCCTGCCGATCTTCCTGATCGCCGGCATCAGCGCCGTGGCGTCGATCCGGGCGCGCACGCTCAGCGCCCGCACCACGGCACGGGGCGGGCTGGCGGCGCTGATCGCGGGCATCGCGATGGCGGTCGGAGCGCTGGCGCTCGGATCGAACGCACTCTTCCTGGCGGGCGCCGCGGTTTGCGGGCTGGGCTTCGGTCCGGCCTTCGCCGGCATCTTCCGCTCGCTGACCGACCTGGCCCCGGAGGCGCGACGAGCCGAGCTCGTCTCGTCCGTGCTCACGGTGTCCTACGTGGCGTTCAGCGTGCCCGCGATCATCGCCGGGGTCGCCGTCACGCAGGTCGGCCTGCGCGAGACCGCCGAGGTCTACGGCGTCGTGCTGATCGCTCTCGCCGCGCTGGCGCTGCTGCTCTCGGGCGCGCTGGACGACGGCGGCGAGCTCGTGTGTCCCGCCCGCGAGGGCGTGCGCGCCTAACCTGCTTCGCGGGGCGGCGGCAAGCGCAGCAGGGCGCTGGTGCCGCGCTCGTACAAGCGGCCGGCCCACTCGCCCAGGCGGTGGAGCGGCTCGCGCACCGAGGATGCCAGAGCACCAGCGCGGCCACCGTGCCCGTGGCGGCGCCGGCCAGGACGTCGCCGGGGTAATGGGTGCCCACCACCACGCGCGCCAATGACATCACCATGGCCATCGCCAGTGCCAGCCAGCCGGCCTTGCGGTGGCGCAGCAGCAGCGCGACCGCGATGGCGAACCCGGCGGTGGCGTGGTCGCTCGGGAACGACGTGTCGTGCGACCGCGGGATGAAGAGATGCGCGTCGGGGTGCGTGAGATACGGGCGTGGCCGCGCCCAGAGTTCGGCCAGCAGGTGGGCCATGCCGAGCGCGAGCAGCGCGCTGAAGCCCGCGGCGACCACGGCGTGCCGGCCGTTCACCGAGCGCCACTTGCCACGCGCGAGGAAGAGCGCCGCCAGCACCGCGATGAAGAAGTACTGGGCGTTGATGGCAAAGAACCGGAGCGGGTCCTCGAGGCCGTCGTGCCCGACGGCGAGCCCGTTCAGCGCCTTAAAAATCGTGAAATCGATGTAAAGGAGCGTAGTAGGCGCGCCAGGCCTCAGCCCTCTCTGCTGGTCAGCACCTCCTTCAGCTTCGCCACGGCGAAGCCCCACGCGTCGCTCGGCTGGACCTTCGGGGGCAGCGACACCTCGTCCGGATTGGTCAGCACGTCGAGCAGCACCGGTCCGTCGCTGGCGAGCGCCTGGGCCACCGCGCCGTCGAGCTCGTGCGGGTCGGTTACGCGGATGCCCTCGAGCCCCATCGCCCGCGCGACCGCGGCGAGGTCGGGGTTGTGCAGCACCGTGCCGAACTCGGGCAGGCCGCCCTGCTCCTGCTCGAGCTTGACCATGCCGAGCCGGCCGTTGTCGAACACCACGAGCTTCACCGGCAGCTTGTGCGAGACCGCCGTGAGCAGGTCCCCGAGCAGCATCGTGAGCCCGCCGTCGCCGCAGAAGGCCACCACCTGGCGGCTGCGGTCGAGCGCCTGCGCGCCCAGCGCGTGGGGCATCGCGTTGGCCATCGAGCCGAGGTTGTAGGAGCCGATCAGCCGGCGCG
>DAIMGB010000142.1:1913-5729 GCA_036724195.1 Thermoleophilaceae bacterium | reverse complement strand
TGTCGCAGACGTCGTCCGCGTAGGTCTTCTTCGGGTCGGCGCCGAGCGCCCGGCCCAGCGACGTGAGGATGCGGCGGCGGCAGACCTTCAGGTTGCCGCGCTTGTGGGTCGAGCCGCCGCAGTAGGTGCGCGACATGCGGGTGCCGCGCTTCGGCGGCCCGCGCAGCCCCTTCAGGCGGCGCTTGCCGAGCACGCTGCGGATGTCCTGCTGGACGTAGTGGTACCAGCCGCCGTCGTACGAGGAGCCCAGGTGCGCGCCGTCCCCGTTCGGGTCGTTGTCGGGCGCCAAGAAGCTCTTCATGCGGCTGAACAGCGGCTTCCCCCAAGACGGCTTGAACTCGTAATCGATCAGCAGCGGCCACCAGGCGTCCATGATCCTGATCGCCTCGCTGTTCTCGTACTTGCCGTCGCGGTTGCGGTCGATGCGGTGGCCGCCCGACTTGACCCAGGCGCGCAGGACGGACGCCGCGTGCTTCAGCTGGTGGTTCTTCGGGTGGCCGACGACCCGCAGCAGGTACGGCAGCACCTTCGTGGCGCGCAGGTCCACCGTGCCCGCGTCCTCCATGTCGTTGATCAGCCGGACGAGCGTCATCTTGCGCTTGCCCTTGATGTCGCGCTTGATGCGGTCCGACAGCGAGCTCGAGCGGAAGAACGAGCCGAACGCGAAGTTGTCGTCCGCCGCCCGGTAGCCCTTCGCCTGCTTGTTGTTCCAGCTCACCAGGTAGGACTGGTTGATCGCCTGCGGGTGCTGCTTGAAGGGCGTGTAGCGGGCGATGTTCAGGTCCGAGTTGAAGCCCTTCCAGTGGAACCTGCCGCTCACCGGGAAGTTCGCGCTGACCTTGCTCGAGCGCACCGGGTTGTTGCCCGAGTTGAAGTAGGCGATGTTCTTCGGGTCGGTGTAGAACCAGTTGAAGGTGAAGCCGATCCTGCTGGCGGCGCGCTGAAAGTCGCGAGGGCTCTTGATCGCGTTCGGGTTGTTGAAGTCCGAGAAGCCGAGCGCGGAGTCGGCCTCGTGGAAGTAGGTCGAGCGCAGCTTCGTGTAGGCCACCGGCTTGCCCTTCACCTTGCCGCGAGCCTCGACGAGGCCGAGCTTGGTGCGCTCGGCGCGCAGCGTCTCCGAGCCGGCCGGCGTGCTGTCGGCGAGGTTCGGGGTCCAGCTGTTGCTGCGGTTGAGCACCTCCATCGGCAGGCACTTGCCGTTGAAGCGGTAGCCCATCGAGTCGGTGGTGGGCTTGGAGCCGTTCGTGTTGCAGAGGTCCACCGCGAAGGTGTCGATGATGTCCTGGCCGGCCGAGGTGGCGCTCCACGCGTAGTCGCGGCCGCGGCCCAGCAGCACGTAGAGGCTGACGCCGGCGAAGGTGGCGCCGCGCGCGTCCATGCCGGGGCCGTGAGCGTCTACCTCCATCAGGAGCTGCGGGGCGAAGTAGGCGGTCTGCGGTCCCATCACGGCCAGCGCGTGGCCGCTCTTCGACTCCTTCGCGGACACCAGCAGCGCGTTCGACTCGCCCTTCGGGAAGCGCAGCATGCCCGACAGCCCCGGCGCGCTCGATCGGCTGGCGGCCGAGGCGCTCGCGGCGGCCACCACCGGGCTCTTCTTCACGGTGCCGGGGTCGGGGATGCCAGAGCTGCCCTTGCGCAGCTTGCGCGGCTCGGCCTGGTAGCGGAAGTGCTTCTTCAGCACCGTGGTGGGGGCCTCGCCGTTCTCGGCGGTGCGCAGGTCGTTCCACACCTTCAGGCCGCCCTTGCGCCCGAAGCGCTGGCGCGCGTCCTGGAGCACGAGCGCCGAGTCGAGCTCCTTGCCGCCGCCCTTGCCGAAGATGCCGCCGACCAGGCTGGCGGTGGAGATCACGTCGGTGACCTTCCAGTCGTCGGGGCCGGCGGGGTGCCCCAGCGCGGCGTACTCGCCGGGCATCTTCAGCGGGTTGGTGCGCGCCTCGGCGATGTAGGCGTTGATGCCGGCCACGTAGGAGGTCACGTCGTCCTGCAGGGCCTTGCCCCTTGCCCCGTAGACGTCGTCGCCGAGGTCGAACTGGCGCTGCAGGTCGGCCTCGGTGTAGGGCGCGATCTGCCACTGGTCGCGGTCCATCTGGCGGTTGCCCTCGGCCCCGCCGGCGAACGACGACAGCTCGCCGCGCCCGGCGTGGCGCAGCACGTCCATCGTGAAGAGGCGGTCCTCGGCGCCCACGTAGCCGAGTCCGTACATCAGCCCGCTGCGCGTCGAGCCGTACACGTGGGGCACGCCAAAGCCCTTGTCGCGCACGACGGTGACGTCCGCGCGCGGGCTGTACACGCGCTCGGCGTCGCCGGTCTTCACGCCGAAGGTGGCGTCCTTGTAGTACTTGCCGATGTCCGCGGCCTTCAGGTGCGGCGCCGCGTACACCAGGTCGCCGTACATGCCGAGCTGGTCGGACGCGTGCGGCGGGCGGGAGGCGTTCGGGCAGTTGGTCTGGGGCGGCGGGCAGCTCGCCAGGAAGGCGGCCAGCTGCGGGCCGTTGGCGAAGCCGTTCTCGCCGGGCGGAAGGATGTTGCTGAAGCCGCCGCCGTCGCCCGTTCCGTAGGGCTGAGCGCCAGGGCCGGTGCTGCCGAGCGGGCCGGGGAGGCCCGGCAAGCCGGGCACCGGCAGGCTGGGGAGCTGCGCCGAAGCGGCGGCCGGGAGTACGAGCATCGCCGCCGCGAGGACCCCCACGGCGAGAGCACGACCGGCGCCTCCCGTCAACCATCGCAAGACGCGGGCAATCTATCGCCCGCGCGGCGCCCGCGCGAAGGTTGGCGTCAGGGATAGACCCGCGCGCCGGTACCGGCGTCCACGACGGCGATGGCGCCGGCGGGGCAGAGCTTGGCGGCTTCCAGGACCTGGTCGGCCGGCCCTTCGCCGATGACCTCCGCGATCTCGTCGACCCTGAACACCGCCGGCGCCACGAGCGCGCAGTCGCCATGGCCGGCGCAGGCCAGCTCGTCCACCTTGGGGATGTAGCGAGGCATATCTAGCTCCCTTCTCGTGTCGACTCCTGTATGCGCCGGCGCATACCGGCGAGCGCCTGGGGGCGCCCGACGAGCAGTGCAGCGCTGGGGCGTCCCGCGCGCATGAACACGGCCGCGAAGTCCCTGGCCCCGGGGTCGCCCTCGATCACGGCCTCGTCCGATCCGGCGGCGTGCCCCACGTAGTTGATGCGCAGGCCGTACTGGTCGCTCCAGAAGCTCGGGGGCGGGGCCGGCGCGGGCTCGAGGCCGAGCATGGCCCGCGCGGCGGCGGCGCCGGTGCGGGCGGCGCTCTCCCAGTGCTCGCTGCGCAGGTGCCGGCCCGAGACCGGGTCGAGCGTCAGCGCCGCGTCGCCCGCGGCGAATATGCCCGGGACCGCGGTGCGGCCGGCCGCATCGACCGGAATGGCCCCGTTCGGCTCGAGCGCGCTTCCAGCCAGCCAGCCCACGGCCGGCCGCACCCCGATCCCCACCAGCACCGCGTCGCACTCCACGCTGCGGCCGCCGGCCAGCTCGATCTCCTCCACGCGGCCGTTGCCTCTGAAGCGCTCGATCCGCGCTGAGAGGAGGACCTCCGCGCCCTCGCTCCGGTGGAGCTCCGCGAACCAGCGCCCGAGGGCCGGCCCCAGCACCGCCGCCAGAGGCGCCTCGGCGCTCTCGACGATGGTGACCTCGGCCCCGAGGCCGCGTGCGGTGGACGCCGCCTCCTGGCCGATGAACCCCGCTCCGATCACCGCGAGCCGCGCGCCCGGGTGCAGGTCGCGCGCGAGCGCCTGCGCGTCCGCGAGCGTGCGCAGGACGTGAGCGTTCTCGAAGCCGTCCGCCTGCGGCAGGCGG
>DAIMGB010000142.1:0-1903 GCA_036724195.1 Thermoleophilaceae bacterium | reverse complement strand
GGGGGGAGCCGGCGTCGGCTCGCGTCGAGGGTCTCGGCGGGTCGGCCGACGATCAGCTCGACCTCGTTGTCCGCGTACCAGTCGAGCGGCCGAAAGTGCACCCGGTCGTGCGGGAGCGCGCCGGCGAGCAGCGCCTTCGAGAGCGGCGGGCGGTCGTAGGGCCGCAGCGGCTCCGCGCAAACCACGGTGATGCGTCCGTCGTAGCCCCGTGCGCGGAGCGTCTCGCAGCAGCGCTGGGCGGCCAGGCCGCCTCCGGCGATCACGACCCCAGCGCGGCTCACGCTCGGCTACCCGCCGGCAGCGGCCGCGGCAGCGCCCGCCTGGCGGCCAGCAGCAGGACCGGCGCGGCGGCGACCATGAGGAGCGCCCTCATCCACGGCGAGGAGGCGTCCGTGCCCGCACCCAGCACGTGCACCATCGCGAGCGCCCAGACCAGAACGGTGAGCCTGTGCACGCGCCGCCACAGCCGCGGCCCGATCCGGCGGCGCAGGTAGAAGCTCAGCCCCAGCAGGGCGGCCAGGTAGCCGCTCAGGATGCCAAGGCCCGTGAAGGCCGGGCGGTAGGCGATGGCGAACGGCACCGCGACGCCGGCCAGACCCGGGTGCAGCCAGGGGTCTCCGAGCAGGGTGGCCCCGTGCACCGCGATCGCCCCCAGCGCGGCGAGCGAGATCTGCTCGTGCGCGCCCATCAGCTGCCGCGCGAGGCCCGGACGCCGGAAAGCCTTCGAGGCCATGGCCAGGCCGATCGCCACGGTCAGGCTGAGAAGGGCCAGCGCGACCACGCCGGACGAGCGGCTCGCCAGCCACCAGGCGTGCTGGGCGGGGCTCGGGGTGGTCACGCCACAGACCCCAGCGCGGAGCGGGGCAGCAGGGCGCGCATGACGGGCCGGCCGTTGACCGGCCCGCAGAGCTCCACCTCGCCGTCTTCGAGCACGAGCAGGCCGCCCTTCTCGGAGAGGCGGCGGCGCGCTCGCGCGGGGCCCGACAGCAGCGCGGCCTTGGCCAGCGTCTCGGCCTCGAGCACCGTGGGCGCCAGTGCGGTGGCGCCGATAAGGCCGGTCCATGCGGGCTGCCCGGTGGAGGGGTCGAGCAGGTGATGCGCATAGCCGGCGGGGGTCTCCCAGAGCCGGGTGTCGATTCCCGACGTGGCGATCCCGCAGGAGCCCACGCGAAGCAGGTGCGCCCGCTCGCCGGTGAGCGGGTGCTCCACCTCGATCTCATACGGCTCGGCGTCGGCGGCCGGGCCGCCGGTGCGCACGTCTCCCCCGCAGTCCACCACGAAGCGCGAGTAGCCGCGCAGGCCGTGGGCGACGGCGTCGGCGGCCAGCCCCTTGCCCGAGCCCCCGGTGTCTATGCGGACGCCGGGCGGGCGCCGCACCAGGCCGGCGTCGGGGTCCACGGCGATCCGGCGCCAGTCCGCCCGCAGGTTGGGCGAGGCCGGCCGCCGCGCCGGTGCCGTCGCGAGGGCAAGGCCGAGCGGCGCCGGCCGCGCTCCCGCCATGGAGCTGGCGTAGCCGGCCCGCTCGAGCGAGCCCACCAGGGTGGGGTCCACGAGGCCACCGCTCTCGCGCGCCGCCCACAGCGCGGCCCCGACCGCGGCGCAGAGCAGCGGCGAGGCCGGCACCGCCGGCCTGGGGTCGCGGTTGAGCGCGCACAGCTCGCTGTCTTTGCGGAAGCGGGAGAGGCGCCGGTCAAACTCCTCGAGGTATGCGCGGGCCCCGGCGGCTGCCTGGGCCGGAGCGGGGAGCCCGGGGTCGAGCGCCGGTCCCACGAGCAGTCGCACCGTCGTGCCCATGCACGGGAAGCTCAGGTCGTGCTCGCTCATCTCATGAGCTGCGGGTGACGGGAGCCGGCGCTGGGGCGGGCGCCGGGGCAGGGGCCGGCGCTGCCGCTGGCGCGGGCGC
>DAIMGB010000141.1:0-5744 GCA_036724195.1 Thermoleophilaceae bacterium | reverse complement strand
GTGCGACAGGCCGCTCAACGAGGTCGTGTTCCCCGCCACCCACAACTCGATGTCTGTCCCGCTGCCGGGCTGGTTCTCGGCCATGCAGGAGGCTCCGATCGGCCGCCAGCTCAAGGACGGGATCCGCGGCCTGCTGATCGACACCCACTACGCCGACAGGCTCCCGAACGGCAGGGTCAGGACCGACCTGGCCCCCGGAGAGGACGTGGAGCGCAACGGCCTGGTGGATGGGCTGGGCAAGGACGCCCGGGCTGCCGCCCTCCGGATCCGCGATCGGCTGGGATTCAAGGGCAAGGGCAAGCGCGGCCTCTTCCTGTGCCACACCTTCTGCGAGCTCGGCGCGTCGCCGCTCGTGCCCGTGCTCCAGGACATCCGCGACTTCCTGGTGGCCCATCCGAACGAGGTGCTGGTGATTGTCAACCAGGACGCCGTCACGCCCGCCGACTTCGTGAAGGCAATGGACGACGCCGGCCTCTCGCGCTTCGCCTACAGGGGCCGGACCTCGCCGCCCTGGCCGACGCTGCGACAGCTGATCGAGAAGAACCAGCGCCTGGTCGTGCTGGCCGAGAAGCGCGCGGGCGACGCGCCCTGGTACCACGTCGCTTACAGCTCGATCGTCGCCGAGACCCCGTTCAACTTCACCAGGCGCGAGCAGCTGCTCGATGCCGCGCTGCTGGCGAAGAGCTGCAAGCCCAACCGCGGGCCGCGCAACGGGTCGGTGTTCCTGATGAACCACTGGGTGAACACCGACCCGGCCCCGCTTGCAAGCAATGCCCGGCGCGTGAATGCCTACGGGCCGCTGCAGGCCAGGGCGCGCGAGTGCGAGCGCGTTCGCAAGCACGTGCCCACGCTGCTGGCCGTCGACTTCTACCGCGATGGCGACCTGTTCAAGGTGGCCGACGCCCTCAACGGCGTCGGCGCCAGGCCCTAGTCGTCGAAGCGGCCCTCGAAGAGGGCGAAGATCGCGCCCTGCGGGTCCTGCGCGACGGCGATGCGGCCCGCCGGGATCGGCATCGGCGGCACCAGCACCTGGCCGCCCAGCTCGGCGACCCGCCCGGCGGAGGCGTCGATGTCGTCGCTGCCGAAGTACACGAGCCAGTGAGGCGGCGCCGGCGAGCCCTCCGGCAGGTCCATCATGCCCGCGTTCAGCCAGCCGTCGTTGTAGAGGCCGAAGTAGCGCGGCCCCGGGCTCTCCTCCTGGCGCACCTCCCAGCCGAACAGTCCGGCGTAGAAGCTGCCGGCCGCGTCAGGATCGCTGGTGTTCAGCTGGTTCAGCGTGAGCGCGCCCGCCGCGTTCACGAGCGCGGCGCCGGGGTGGTCGCGCGGCTGCCAGATCGAGAACACGGCTCCCTGCGGATCCTGGATCACGCTCATCCGGCCTGCCTCGAGCACGTCAAACGGCCCGGCGAGCGCGGTGGCGCCCAGCCCCTTCGCCCGCTCGCTGGAGGCGTCGGCGTCCTCGACCGTCACGTACGAGTTCCAGACCGGCGGCATGCCCTCCTGCTGGCCCGCGTGCAGCGCGCCGACGTGCCTGCCCTCGATCGAGAACATCGTGTAGGTGCCGTCCTCGCCGATCGGCCGGTCCTCGTGGGACCAGTCGAACAGGCCCGTGTAGAACGCCCTGGCACCCCCGGTGTCGTTCGAGAGCAGCTCGGCCCAGCTGAAGGCTCCGGGCTTGTAGGAATCGCGCTCAGCCACCGAGCTTGGCAGCGTAGACCTTCAAGTCCTTCGGAGCGCCCTTGCCCTGGAAGCGCCACTTGCGGCGCAGCTCCACGGAGTCCGACTCGAGCCGCTTGCGAATTGTGTCGGAGATCAGGATCTCCCCGGGGCCGGCGGCGTCAGCCACCCGCGCGGCTATGTTCACGTCCACGCCGAAGTAGTCGCCACCCAGCGCCCGCGGCTTGCCGAGGTGGATGCCGGCGCGCAGCTTGGGCTCGTACCCAGCGACCTCGATCCCGTCGAGCGCGCCCGACGCCTCGCAGGCGGCGGTGAGGGCCGCCTCGGGATCGTCGAAGACCGCCATCAGACCGTCGCCGAGGCGCTTGACGATCGTCCCGCCGTTCGACTCGAGCGGCGGCTCGATCTGCTTGCCGACCTTTCGCAGGAGGTCGAGGGCCTTGGTGTCGCCCGCCTCGAGCGCCCAGTCGGAGAACTCGACCAGGTCCGTGAACACGATCGCCATCTCCCTGTCGCCGCGGCCGCGGCCCTGGGCCTCCGACAGCGCCTGCCAGACCTGAAGCGCCCCGAAGCCCACCTCGCGAAGCGCGCTCGGGCGCCGCGAGGTCGCCTGCGCGATGCGCTGCCCGATCAGGTTCGAGGGCTCGTTGCCGGCCACCGAGAGCGGATCGCCGTGCTCGGGATCGCCGGGCAGGAGCTTGCGCAGCGCCTGGGCGCCCTTCACGGCGCCGGGGCGCGAGTCGACCTTTCCGAGCGCCGCGGCCAGGCGCCGCATGCGCCCGCGCGGTGCCTCCTCTTCCTCCCCCACCTCAGCCGGAGTCGACGTCGAGGAACGCTTCGTAGCGCTTCACCTCGCGCTCGGCGCGCGCCCTCTCCTCCGAGTCCTCCTCGGCACTCTCCACGGCGTTCTGGGCCTCCTTGAGGCGCGACTCGAAGTTCGAGCGGTCCATGTCGTCGGGCGCGATGGCCTCCTCCACGAGCACCAGCACCTCGTTCTGGACCACCTGCAGGTAGCCCTCGCCCTGGGCGAAGCGCACGATGTCGGAGTCCGACTTGTAGAGGCGCAGCTCGGTGGGCTCCAGGATCGCCATCAGCGGCGCGTGGTTGGCCAGCACGCCGATCGAGCCCGTCGTCGTGCGGGTGGACACCATCTCGACCTCGCCGGAGAACACCTGCCCCTCCGGAGTAAGGACCTCGACCTGGAACGGACTACGAGCCATTACGAATCGTCGTCATCGGAGTCGTCGCCGTTGTCCTCGTCGTCGTCGCTGCCGCCCTTGGCCGCGTCCACGACCTCGTCGATCGTGCCCTTCATGTAGAAGGCGCGCTCGGGCAGGTCGTCGTGCTTGCCCTCGATGATCTCCTTGAAGGAGCGCACCGTGTCCTCGACGGCCACGTACTTTCCGGGCGAGCCGGTGAACTGCTCGGCCACGAAGAACGGCTGCGAGAGGAAGCGCTCGATGCGCCGCGCCCGCTGCACGCTCTGGCGGTCCTCGTCGGACAGCTCGTCGATGCCGAGGATGGCGATGATGTCCTGCAACTCGCGGTAGCGCTGGAGGATCTCCCGCACGTCGTTGGCGACCTGGAAGTGCTCCTCGCCCACGATGTCCGGCTTCAGGATCGTGGAGGTCGAGTCGAGCGGGTCGACCGCCGGGTAGATGCCCTTCTCCGAGATCGAGCGCGACAGCGTCGTCGTCGCGTTCAGGTGGGCGAACACCGACGCCGGGGCCGGGTCGGTGAGGTCGTCCGCCGGCACGTAGATCGCCTGCACCGAGGTCACCGAGCCCTGCCTGGTCGACGTGATCCGCTCCTGGAGCTGGCCCATCTCGGTCTCGAGCGTGGGCTGGTAGCCGACCTGCGACGGCATGCGGCCCAGCAGCGCCGACACCTCGGAGCCCGCCTGCACGAAGCGGAAGATGTTGTCGATGAAGAGCAGCACGTCCTGGCCGCCCTCCTCGCGGAAGTACTCGGCCATCGTCAGGCCGGAGAGCGCGACGCGCATGCGCGCGCCGGGCGGCTCGTTCATCTGGCCGAACACGAGCGTGGTCTTCTCGAGAACGCCCGACTCCTTCATCTCCAGCCAGAGGTCGTTGCCCTCGCGCGAGCGCTCGCCCACGCCGCAGAACACGGACAGGCCCTCGTGCTCCTCGGCGATGTTGCGGATCAGCTCCTGGATCAGCACGGTCTTGCCCACGCCGGCGCCGCCGAACAGGCCGACCTTGCCGCCCTTGGCGTAGGGCGCGAGCAGGTCGATGACCTTGATGCCGGTCTGGAACATCTCCCGAGTCGGGATCAGGTCCTCGACCTCGGGGGCCGAGCGGTGGATCGGCCAGCGCTCGCCGGTGTCCACGTCGCCCTCGCCGTCGATCGTCTCGCCGAGCAGGTTGAAGATGCGGCCGAGCGTCCCCTCGCCCACGGGCACGGAGATGGGGCCGCCGGTGTCGCGCAGCTTGTTGCCGCGCGCAACGCCGTCGGTGGAGTCCATCGCCACAGCGCGCACTCTGTCGTCGCCGAGGTGCTGCTGGACCTCGAACACGAGCTGGCGCGACTTATCGCCGTCGTCGTCGTCCTCGGTCTGCTCGTCCTCGATCTCCATCACGAGGGCGTGGTTGATGTCGGGGATCTTGTCGGGGAACACGGCCTCGATGACCACGCCCTGGACCTCTTCGACCCGGCCCATGTTGGCCTTGTCGCCGGAGCCGTTCTGCTGCTCCTGGTCCTCCCGCTCCTGATCTTCTCTAGTGCCTGCTTCCAAGCGAATCGTTCTCCTTGTTCCCTATCGAAGTCCCTCGGCCCCTGCGACGACCTCCATGATCTCCTGCGTGATCTCGGCCTGGCGCGTGCGGTTGGCCTCCAGCGTGAGGTCGTCGATCAGGTCGCTGGCGTTGTCGGAGGCGCTGCGCATGGCCGTCATGCGTGCGCCGTGCTCTGACGCCGTCGACTCGAGCAGCGCCCTGTAGATCGAAATCTCCACGTAGTCCGGCACGAGCCGCGCAAGGATCTCCTCGGGGTCCGGCTCGTAGATCCAGAGCGAGCGGGTCTGATCACGTCCCTCGTCATCTGCCCTCTGCTCTCTGCCCTCTTCGTCGTCCTCGTCGTCCCCACCGAGGAGGTCAGCCTGCTGGAGGGGAAGCAGGGTTTCGTGCCTGACCTCCTGGTTCATGGGCGAGATGTAGCCGTTGTAGAAGATCTCCACGCGGTCCACCTTCTCGTCCACGTAGGCGGAGGTCAGCGCGTCGGCGATCTTGCGGGCGTCGGAGAAGGCGGGGCGATCGGTGAAGCCCTCGAAGGTGCCCTCGGGCTCGAACTTGCGGAAGCGCAGCGAGGACGCGCCGCGCTTGCCCGACGCGTACCAGACCGTGTCGAGGCCGTCGCGTCCCAGCTCTGCGTTGCGCTTGTTGCCGGCACGGATGATCTGCGAGTTGAACGGGCCGGCCAGGCCGCGGTCGCCGGTCACGAGCAGCAGGCCCACCCGCTGCGGGCTCTCGCGCTCCTCGAGGATCGGCAGCTTGGGGAGGCTCTCCGCGGCCTCGGACGCCCGCCGCGTCATCTTGCGAAGCGCGTCCGCGTACGGCCGCAGCTCCTCGATCCGCTGCTCGGCGCGGCGCAGCCGCGCCGCCGCGACCATCTCCATCGCCCGCGTGATCTTGTGGATGTTCTTCACCGAGCTGATTCGGCTGCGGATGTCTTTGAGGGTGGCCATTGTCTAGAGGGCAGAGGGGCAGAGGGCAGAGGGCAGAGGGCAGAAACTGCTCTAAGCCTTGGCCTCCTCCTTGTCCTCGTCCTCGCCCTGGTCGGAGTCGTCGTCCTCGTCAGAGCCCTCGTCACTCTGCCCTCTGCCCTCTGCCCTCTCGCCATCCTCGTCGTCGGAGTCATCCTCAGCGTCGGAGTCGGAGTCGTCCTTGCCAGCCCACTCCCTATCGCGCTCCTCCTGCGACGTGCCGTCGTCGGCCGAGTCGGTGCTGTCCCCGTCGTCCTCGTCGTCGCTCTCGCCCTCGGCTTCGGCGACCGCCTCGCGCTTCTCGTCGGCCTTCATGCTCGAGCGGCCCTCGATCTCGTGCTCGGCG
>DAIMGB010000140.1:0-5756 GCA_036724195.1 Thermoleophilaceae bacterium | reverse complement strand
CGTCGTCCGAAAGGCCGGCCTTGGCGGCGAACACGCCGCCGATCAGCACCAGCGCCACCAGGCCGGCGGCGCCGAGCTTCACGCGGTTCTCCGCCATCTTCTTCGCGCTAACCAGCTTGACGACCTGCCAGACCGCCCAGCCGAGGACCGAGTATCCCTTTGAGTTCATTGCCCTTCCCCTTCCCGGTTTCGGATTCTGTAAGCCATTCGCGACTGCAGTGACCAGAGCTCGATGAAGCCCGGGCTCGCCTGCTGGGAAAACAGGCCGCCCGACTCGCCGAAGCCCGCCAGCGCCGCGTCGTAGAGCGCGTTCGGCGAGCGGCGCGCCACCGTCCGGGCGCTGCCCTTGAAGAGGCGCACGGTCACCGCGCCCGTGACCTGCTCGTTCACCGAGTCCATGAAGCGATTCAGGTCCTCCACCAGCGGCTCGTACCAGAGGCCCGCGTAGACGAGGTAGCTCCAGTGGGCGTCCAGGCCGGGCTTGAAGTTGTTCTGGTGGATCGTGCCGACGAGCTTCTCGAGCTCCTTGTGCGCGGTGAGGATCAGCGTGGCGGCCGGGACCTCGTAGAGGTCGCGCACCTTCAGCCCAACGATCCGGTCCTCCACGTGGTCCACGATCCCCACGCCGTGGCGCGCGCCCAGCTCGCCGGCGCGCTCGAGCAGCGGCACCAGCTCCAGCCGTTCGCCGTTCAGCCCCACCGGCACGCCGCGCTCGAACTCGATCTCCACGTCCTCGGGCTCGTCCGGCGCGTCGCGCGGGTCGGTGACCAGGTTGAACACGTCGTCGTGTGGCGGCTCGGCCAGGTCCTCGATCGCGCCGCCCTCCGACGAGCGGCCCCAGAGGTTGTCGTCGATCGAGTAGGGCGGCGCCTCGGCGCCGCCCTTCACCGGGATGCCGTGCTCGCGGGCGTAGGCGATCTCCTCCTCGCGCCCCATCTGCCAGCCGCGCACCGGAGCGATGATCTTCATCTTCGGGTCGAGCGCCAGCACCGTCGACTCGATCCGCACCTGGTCGTTGCCCTTGCCCGTGCAGCCGTGGGCGATCGTGTCGCAGCCCGTCTCGTGCGCCGCCTCCACCGCCAGCTTCGCGATCAGCGGGCGCCCCAGCGCGGTGAACAGCGGGTAGCCGCCGCCATAGAGGGCGTTCGCCTTGATGGCCGGCAGCACGTAGTCCCGCGCGAACACCTCGCGCGCGTCCACAACGCGGCAGTCGAGCGCGCCCAGCTGGAGCGCCTTGCCCTTGACCACCTCGAAGTCCTCGCCCGGCTGGCCCAGGTCAACCGTGAGCGCGACCACCTCGGCCTCGTACTCGTCCTGAATCCACTTGAGCATCACGCTCGTGTCGAGCCCGCCGGAGTAGAGCAACAGGACGCGCCCCACCTCGCCAGGCACGCCCTCGTAGGACGCTCCGCTAATTAGGGTTCGGCGCTCGGCCATAGGGCGGAGAACGTACAGGCCCGCGTTCCTTAGCGCGCGTCCGGGCCTGCGTGCTGCCCGCGGCCACACGTGCCCCTACGCCAGGGGGGCGGGCCGGACACCTTGCGACCCGGACGGCCACCAGGGGGACCTGCAACGCCCTTGGCGGGCAGCGGTATTCACGGGCGCCGGCGCCATCGGCCGCGCACACCGCTGGCGGCCGCTCGGCGACCGGGCGACGCGCCAGGCGTTCTTGGCCTCAGCGACGAAGTAGTTCGAGGACTCGACGTCGAACCCTGAGAACGCCGCGATTCGCGCAAAGCAGCCAACTGATCCGGATAAGGGTTCATATCCGGACCTAATACGGATCAGCTTTCCGAGCGGCCCCCTATTCAGGTGGTGGGGAAACGTCCTTGGGCCTATCGGAGAGCTCGCTCAACCGATGTTCCAGGTGGCTGCGCCACTGCGCCGGCAGGCCGCGCTCCGCGGCCCCGCGCAGCATCGCCTCGCCGTAGGCGGGCGCCGGGGTGGGCTCGCTGGGCTCCTTCTCGATGACCTCGTAGACGACCGCCGAGCGCCGCTCGCGACCCTGCTCCACCCGCACCTCGCGGCGCCGGTAGGCGTCTCCTGCGGCTTCCTTTCGGTCTAGCCGCTCGAGCTCTCCGTCGGGCAGTTCGTAGAGCGCTCCCCAGACCGCCTCGCCGGCAACCTCGACCACGTCCGCGGCTCCGCCCTGCCAGCGGATCGAGCGGCGCCGGAACTCCAGCCGGAAGCCGTCCAGGCGCGCCGGCCCGAGGAACTCGTAGCGCGGGCACCACGCGTCCATCTGATCCTCCGCGAGGTTGCTGCCGTAGGCGAACAGCAGCGCCACTACAGAGCGGCGCCCACGCGGGCCACCGCCTCGTCGACCTCCTCAAGCGCAACGGTGAGCGGCGGCAGCAGGCGCACGGTGTCCGGGCCGGTGGCGTGCACCACCAGGCGCTGCTCGAGCAGCAGCCGCCGCGCCAGCCCGGGGCCGTCCTCGCAGGCGAACGCCAGCATCAGGCCCGCCCCGCGCACATCGAGGCCCAGCCCGCGCAGGCCGCCGGCCAGGCGCTCGCCCTTCTCGTCCACCGAGCGCAGGAAGCCCTGGTCGTCCACCACGTCGAGCACGGCGTTGGCGGCGGAGCTCACCAGCGGGCCGCCCGCGAAGGTGGAGCCGTGGTCGCCCGGCTGGAACAGCTCGGCGTACTCCGGGGCCGCCACGCAGGCGCCGATCGGCAGCCCGCCAGCCAGCCCCTTCGCCACGGTCATCACGTCGGGCCTGACCCCCGCGCGCTCCCAGGCCCAGAGCGCGCCCGTGCGGCCCATCCCGCACTGAATCTCGTCGAACACCAGCAGGGCGCCGTGCCTGTCGCAGGCCTCGCGAGCGACGGCCAGCACCTCCGAGTCGACCGGGTGGATGCCCGACTCGCCCTGCACGACCTCGCAGATGACCGCCGCGGTGGAATCGTCCACCGCCTCGGCCAGCGCCGCCGGGTCGTCGCGCGGCACGGCCTTGAAGCCCGGCACGAGCGGCGCGAACGGCGCCTGCTTCGACTCCTGCGGCGTTGCCGACAGCGCGCCCATCGTGCGGCCGTGGAAGCCGCCCTCCAGCACCACGAAGCCGCCGCCCTGGCGATGGCGCCGGCACAGCTTGATGGCGCACTCCACCGCCTCGGCGCCCGAGTTGCAGAGGAACACCTTTCCGCCCAGCGAGCGCTCGGCCAGGCGCTGCGCCAGGCGGATGCCAGGCGCGGTATAGAAGAGGTTGCCCACGTGCATCAGGCGGCCGGCCTGCTCGCTGATGGCCTGCACCAGCGCCGGATGGGCGTGCCCGATCTGCACCACGGAGATGCCGCCCAGGAAGTCGAGGTACTCGTTGCCCTCGTCGTCCCACAGCCGCGTGCCCTCGCCGCGCACGAACTCGACCGGGTTGCGCGCGTAGGTCTGCATGACCGAGTCGCGCTCGATCTCCTGCAGCGCGCTCAGGGCCACAGCTTGGTCCCGCTGCCCTCGTCGGTGAACAGCTCGAGCAGCAACGAGTGCGGCTGGCGGCCGTCCACGATGTGGGCCGCGGGCACGCCGCCCTCCAGGGCGGCCAGGCAGGCCTCGAGCTTGGGGCGCATACCGCCCGCCACCTGCGGCAGCCGCTCGCGCACCTCCGCGGCCGTGGCCTCGGAGATCTTGGTGGTGGGGTCGGCGGCCTCGGCTCGCCAGCCCTCGACGTCGGTCAGGAACACGACCTTGGACGCCCCGAGCGCCGAGGCCACCGCCGCGGCGGCGGCGTCGGCGTTCACGTTGTAGGAGTTGCCCTCGGCGTCCGCGCCGGTCGAGGCGATCACGGGGATGTAGTCCTCGGCGATGTGGTTGAGCACGTCCACGTTCACCTGCTCGATCTCGCCCACGAAGCCCACGTCGGTCTCCCCAACCAGCCGCTTGCCGACGCGGAACAGCATGCCGTCGTCGCCGCAGAGCCCCACCGCCGGCTGCCCGTGGCGGCCCAGCAGCAGCACGATGTCCTTGTTCTGCTTGCCGACCAGCACCATCTTCGCGATCTCGACCGTGGGCTGGTCGGATACGCGCAGGCCCTCGACGAACTTGACCTCCATCCCCAGCCGCTCCATGTAGCGCGTGATGTCGGGGCCGCCCCCATGCACCACCACGGGGTTCATGCCCACGTACTTGAGCAGCACCACGTCACGCGCGAACTCCTCCTTCAGCGCGGGATCGGTCATGGCGGCGCCGCCGTACTTGATCACCACGGTCTGGCCGTGGAACTCCCTGATGTAGGGAAGCGCCTCGAGGAGCGTGGCGACGTCGCGCATCAGCTCGTGTACTCCGAGTTGATGGACACGTACTCGTGGCTCAGGTCGCTGAAGAAGACCTCGGTCTCGCCACCGTCGCCGGGCAGCGTCAGCTCGAAGTCCACCTCGGGCACGGCCACCGCCCCCGCGAGCTCCCGCAGCTCGGCCTCGGACAGGTCGAGCGCCACGCCACCGGACACGACCGGCCGGCCCTCGATCTCCAGGTCCACCACGAACGGCGCGCGGCCCGCCATCGCCTGGCCGGCCGCCTGCAGCACGCGGCCGAAGTTCGGGTCGGCGCCCAGCAGCGCGGTCTTCACGAGGGGCGAGTCGGCCACGGCGCGCGCGACCGGCTCAACCAGCTCGGGGCCGCCGCGCACCACGATCCGCCCCACGCGCGTGGCGCCCTCGCCGTCGGCGACGATCTCGAGCGCGAGCTGGCGCATGAGCGCGTCGAGCGCCTCGCCGAAGGCCAGCTCGTCGGACGACTCGGTCTCCACGCGCACGCCCGAGGCGCCGTTGGCCAGCAGGAACACCGTGTCGCTGGTGGACAGCTGGCCGTCCACGGAGATGCGGTCGAACGAGCGCTTCACGCACACGCCGGTGAGCAGGTCGACCGTCTCGGGCGCCAGCGCGGCATCGGTCTCCACGAAGCAGAACATCGTTGCGAAGCGCGGCGAGATCATGCCCGCGCCCTTGGCCTGCGCGGCCAGCCGCACCGTGCCCGAGGGCAGCTCCAGCTCCAAGCAGGCGCGCTTCGGGCCGCGGTCGGTGGTCAGGATCGAGTCGCAGAAGTCGCGCGTGTCGCCTCCGAGCGATGCGGCGGCCTGGCGCACGCCGTCCAGCAGGGGCTCACGGGGCAGCTCGCGGCCGATCACGCCCGTCGAGGCCAGCCCGACCTGCTCGGGCTTCACACCCAGCAGCTCGGCGGCCAGCGCCTGCGAGGCGTGAGCCGTGTCGAGCCCGCGCTGGCCGTCCGCCACGTTGGCGTTGCCCGAGTTGGCCACGATCGCCCGGAGGCCGTCCAGCGCGCCGTCGCCGGTGACGGCCACCGGCGCGCCCACCAGAGCCGAGCTCACGAAGCGCGCGGCCGACACGGTGTCCGCGCGCTCGGACACCAGCACGCCGACGTCGAGGCCCTCGGGCTTGATCCCGGCGGCCGCGCCAGCCGCCAGGAAGCCAGCCGGCAGCGCCGTCGGCTCGAGCTCGGCCACGTGCTGCGGGCGCTCGACCCAGCGCGACCTGAAGAACGTTGCCACTTCCTGCTCGGCGCTCACTGGAGGCCCTCCGTCTCCGGCAGGCCCAGCATCAGGTTCAGGTCCTGCACCGCCTGGCCGGCCGCGCCCTTCCAGAGGTTGTCGATGGCGGCGAAGGCCACCACCCGGTCGCCCACGAGTGCGACGTGCACGCGGCAGCGGTTGGTCTCGCGCACGTCGGCCGTCGAGGGCGGCTCGCCCGCAAGGTCGATGAACGGCTCGTCGCCGTAGGCCCCCTCGTAGAGCTCGCGCAGCTCGG
>DAIMGB010000139.1:0-5784 GCA_036724195.1 Thermoleophilaceae bacterium | reverse complement strand
CGCGCGGGGCTCAACCCGCCGCGCAGGTCGGAGGGGGAGAGCTCCGACTTCGCGACCACGTGCGCCGCCGCCTCGGTGGCCGCCTCCGCCTCGTTGAGCGCGTGCCGCTCGATCTGGTTGCCGAGCACGTGACCCAGCGCCAGCCCCAGAGCAAGCAGGCAGACGAAAGTAAGCAAGCCGAACTTGCCCAGCAGGGACATGCGCCGGAGCGGTCCGCGCGCCATCACCTGCGGTATCGACAGCTTCAGCGCGCCGCTGTAGCGCTGTAGGCTCAGCTCTCGTGGCGCAGACGAAGAAGAAGCGGCGGCGAAAGCACCGCGGCACCCAGGCCGGCACCATCGACCGCTCGGGCCGCACGGGGAGCCCGCGCACCCGCGAGGAGGGAAAGCGCATCGGGCGCGAGCGGCGCTCCGAGCGCCTTGACCGTGAGCCCACGCTGAAGGGAGCCGCTCAGCGGGCGGCGATCGCGGCGGCTGTGTTCGGCGTGCTGGTGGTGGCGCTGTTCGGCCGCAACCCCGCCCAGGGGGCGTTCATCGCGGTCTTCATGTTCCTGATCTACATCCCGCTCGGCTTCGCCACCGACAAGGCGATCTACAACTTCAGGCAGCGCAGGAAAGCCGCCGCGAGATCGAAGTAGTCTGAATCCATGGACGTGCGCATGTTCACGGTCGGCCCCGTGGCCGAGAACAGCTTCCTGTTCCGGCGCGACGGCTCCGACTCCGCCCTGATCGTGGACCCAGGCGACGAGGCTCCCGTGCTGCTGGGCGCGATCGAGCAGCTGGGCGTGAAGCTCGAGGGCATCCTGCTCACCCACACGCACTTCGACCACGTCGGGGCGGTGGCTCCCGTGGCGAAGGCCACCGGCGCCGAGGTGTGGGTGCCAGAGATCGAGAAGGGGGTGCTGGCCGACATCAACAGCTTCGTGCCGTGGCCCGGCTTCGGCCCCTTCGAGGACTGGGATGCCGAGCACACCCTGAGCGGCGGGGAGCGGCTGGAGCTCGCGGGTTTCGAGATCGACGTGCTGTTCACGCCGGGCCACAGCCCGGGTCACGTGACCTTCTCGATCCCCGACGAGGCCGCGGTGTTCTCGGGCGACGTGCTGTTCGAGGGCTCGGTGGGCCGCGTGGACCTGCCCGGCGGCGACTGGGGAACGCTGCTCGAGTCGCTGCGCACGCTGGTGGACACGCTGCCCGCGGACACCACCGTCTACCCCGGCCACATGGGCATCACGACGCTGGGCGCCGAGCGCGCGTCCAACCCGTTCCTGGCAGAGCTCGCCAGGTGAAGCGTCTCCAAGCGCCGCGAGGCACCTTCGACGTGCAGCCCGAGGACGGCCGCCGCCGGCTCGCGCTCGACCGGCTGGCTGCCGAACTGCTCGGCCGGGCCGGCTACGAGTACTTCGAGACGCCTGTGTTCGAGCACACCGAGCTGTTCGCGCGCGGGGTGGGGGAGTCCACGGACATCGTGCAGAAGGAGATGTTCACCTTCGAGGACCAGGGCGGCCGCTCGCTCACCCTGCGCCCGGAGGCCACCGCCGGCGTCTGCCGCGCCTACATAGAGCACGGCATGCACAAGCTGCCCCAGCCGGTGAAGCTCTGGTACCGCGGCCCGTTCTTCCGGCACGAGGCGCCGCAGGCGGGGCGCTACCGCCAGTTCACCCAGATCGACGCCGAGGCGCTCGGCTCCGACGATCCCTCGCTCGACGCCGAGCTGATCCTGCTGCTGGCCGAGCTGCTCGAGCGCGCCGGCGTGCGCCAGTTGAAGCTGCGGCTGTCGAGCCTCGGCTCCTCGGCCACCCGCGCGGCCTACCTCGACGAGCTGCGCCACCGCCTACGCGCGCGCGAGGAGGAGCTGTCGGCGGAGGTGCGGGCGCGCATCGACCAGAACCCGCTTCGCGCGTTCGACACGGACCACGAGGGCACACGCGTTGTGATGGCGGACGCCCCGCGCCTGCTCGACCGGCTCGACGACGATGACGCCGAGCACTTCGCGCGCGTGCGGGAGCGGCTCGACGACGCCGGCCTCGGCTACGAGATCGACGGCGCGCTGGTCCGGGGGCTCGACTACTACACGCGCACCGTGTTCGAGTTCGAGAGCGGTGAACTGGGGGCCCAGCGCGGCGTCGGCGGCGGCGGCCGCTACGACCTGCTCGTCGAGGAGCTCGGCGGCCCGCACACGCCGGGCGTCGGCTGGGCCGCTGGAGTCGAGCGCATCCTGCTGGCGTCGGAGGACAGCGGCGAGCGCCCCGCGCCCGACGTGTACGTCGTGGTGGCGAAGCCCGAGGCGGCCGCCACGGCCTTCCGGATGGCGTCGCGGCTGCGCGAGCGCGGGCTGCACGCCGAGCTCGAGCAGGCCGGACGCTCGGTGAAGGGCCAGTTCAAGCACGCGGACCGGATTGGCGCGCGCCGCGTGGCGATCGTCGGCGACGCGATCGAGGTCAAGGACATGGCCAGCGGCGAGCAGCGCGAGGTGGCGGGCGTCGACGAGGCCGTGGCGGAGCTGGCGCCGTGAGGGCGCCGCGGCCGAACGGCTACCGCGACCACTGGGCAGGCTCGCTGGGCACCGAGCAGGTGGGCGAGCGCCCGCGCGTGGCCGGCTGGGTGCATCGCCGCCGCGACCACGGCGGCCTGATCTTCATCGACCTGCGCGACCGCACTGGCCTGCTGCAGCTGGTGTTCCGACCTGAGGAGGCGCCCGATGCCCACGCGGCAGCGGGGCGGCTGCGGCCCGAGGACGTGGTGTCCGCCACCGGTGAGCTCGTGCGCCGCGAGGAGGGCACCGTGAACCCGAGCCTGCCCACCGGCGAGGTGGAGCTTGCCGTGGACGGGTTCGAGCTGCTGGCCGACTCGGAGACACCGCCCTTCCAGATCGACGAGGACGAGCCGGTGGGCGAGGAGCTGCGCCTGCGCTATCGCTACCTCGACCTGCGAAAGCCGCGCATGCGCGATGCGATGGTGCTGCGCCACGAGGTGGTGCGCGCGATTCGCGAGCACCTGAGCGACGATGGCTACCTCGAGATCGAGACGCCGATCCTCACGCGCTCCACCCCCGAGGGCGCGCGCGACTTCCTGGTGCCGAGCCGCATGATGCGCGGCTCCTGGTACGCGCTGCCGCAGTCGCCGCAGCTCTTCAAGCAGCTCCTCATGATCGGCGGCATCGAGCGCTACTTCCAGATCGCGCGCTGCTTCCGCGACGAGGATCTGCGCGCCGACCGCCAGCTCGAGTTCACCCAGCTCGACATGGAGCTGGCCTTCGTGGAGGAGGAGGACGTGATCGACACGGTCGACCGCCTGCTCCAGCGCGTGCTGGCCGTGGGCGGGATCGACGTCTCGCTGCCGATCGAGCGGGTGCACTACGACGAGCTGATGCTGCGCTACGGCTCCGACCGCCCCGACCGGCGGCTGGGCACCGAGATCGTGGACCTGACCGACGTCTTTCGCGACTCGGAGTTCAAGGTGTTCGCGGGCGCGGCGCAGTCGGGCGGCGTGGTGCGCGCGCTGAAGGCCGGCGGCGAGTGGCCGCGCAGCCGCTTCGACGCGCTCGCGGAGACCGCTCAGGGGCTGGGGGCGAAGGGCCTGGCCTGGGCCGTGGTGGAGGACGGCGGCTGGCGCTCGCCGATAGCGAAGTTCCTGTCCGAGGACGAGATCCGCCGCGCCAACGAGGAGCTGGGGGCGCAGGAGGGCGACGCCGTGCTGATCGTGGCCGACAAGGCCGAGTTGGCCGCCCGCGTGCTGGGCCAGCTGCGCGTGCAGGTGGCCGGCGTCGAACCCGAGGGCCACGACATCTTCTGGGTGACCGACTTCCCGATGTTCGGGTGGAACGAGGCCGAGGCGCGCTGGGACCCGCTGCACCACCCCTTCACCGCACCCAGCGGCGACCTTGACGCCGACCCGGGCCAGTGGCGCAGCCGCGGCTACGACGTCGTGCTCGACGGCTCGGAGATCGGCGGCGGCTCGATTCGCATCAACACTCCGGAGCTGCAGCAGAAGGTCTTCGATGCGCTCGGCATCGACGAGAACGAGGCGCGCGAGCGCTTCGGCTTCCTGCTCGAGGCGCTGCGCTACGGGGCGCCGCCGCACGGCGGCATCGCGTTCGGGATCGACCGAATCGTCGCGCTACTCGGTGGCCACGAGTCGATCCGCGAGGTGATCGCCTTCCCGAAGACGGCCAGCGGCAGCGACCCGCTCACGGGCGCCCCGGCGGCCGTGGACGCGCGGCAGCTGCGCGAGCTCGGCGTCCAGGCCCAGCCCGGCGCGAAGCCCGC
This sequence comes from Thermoleophilaceae bacterium, assembly GCA_036724195.1. Classification (GTDB taxonomy): domain Bacteria; phylum Actinomycetota; class Thermoleophilia; order Solirubrobacterales; family Thermoleophilaceae; genus DATACN01. Next base: position 1,520 of record DAIMGB010000139.1, on the reverse strand, counting down.
CCAGCCGGGCTAGGCCACTTCGAGGCGCGGCAACACGACGGGCTCGCCGACTACGGCGGCCTTCGGGACCGGCAGCTCGCGGGCGTTCATCCACGCCTCGACGTCGGCGGCCGGCATCGGCCGCGCGAGCTGGAAGCCCTGGACCAGGTCGCAGCCGAGCAGCTCGAGCTCGTCGAGCGTGCGCACGCTCTCGGCGCCCTCGGCCACGGCCCGCAGGCCGAGCCGGTGCGCCAGGTCCACGACCGAGCTCACGATGAGCCGGTCGCGGTCGTCGGTGTCGAGCGTGGTCACGAACGAGCGGTCGATCTTGACCTCGTTCACCGGCAGGGTGCGCAGATAGGACATCGACGAGTAGCCGGTGCCGAAGTCGTCGATCGACAGGCGCACACCCAGCGCGCTCAGCCGGGCCAGCACCTCGCCGGCGCCGCGCGAGTCGGCGATGACGGTGCTCTCGGTGACCTCCAGGGTCAGGCGCTCGGCCGGGACGGACCAGCGCTCGAGCAGCTTCTGCACGCCGGCCGGCAGGGAGCCGTCGAGGAGGTCTCCGGCCGAAAGGTTCACGGCCAGCTCCACGTCGATGCCCGCGCTGCGCCAGAGGCGCCACTGGCCCAGGGCCGAGTCGAGCACGCTCATCGTGAGCGTCCTGATCAGGCCGGTGGCCTCGGCGAGCGGGATGAAGTCACCAGGAGAGACCTGGCCGCGCAGCGGGTGCTCCCAGCGCGCCAGCGCCTCCACGCCGAGCACGACCCCGGTGTTCAGCTGGACCTGGGGCTGGTAGTGCACCTCGAGCTGGCCGGACTGAATCGCGCGCCGCAGCTCCGCGCCCATCTCGAGCGGGTCGCGGCTGGCGCTGCCATGCAGTGAGCGGTAGATCGCGTGGCCGCTGCGGGACTGCTTTGCCTGGTACATCGCTGCGTCGGCGTGCCGCATGAGCGTGTCCACGTCCTCGCCGTGCTCGGGCCAGCAGGCGATGCCGATGCTGGCGCCCACGTCGAGCTCGAGCCCCTCGACGCCGAAGCCGCTCTCCAGCGCCGCGGTCAGGTTCTCCGCGATCTTCACGGCCTCGGCGGGCCCATGCACGCGCGGCAGGAGCACGGCAAACTCGTCGCCGCCCAGGCGCGCCACCGTGCAGGCGTCGTCCAGCACGCAGCGCAGCCGCTGGCCGATCTCGTGCAGCAGCACGTCGCCGATGCGGTGGCCCAGGCCGTCATTAATCTCCTTGAAGCGGTCGAGGTCCATCACCATCAGGGCGAGGCGGCCGTCCTCGCGCTCTCGGGCGCGGACCGCCTGCTCGGCGTTCACGCGGAAGTAGGCGCGGTTGGGGAGCCCGGTGAGCGGGTCGTGCAGGGCCTCGTGGTCGTTGAGCGCCGCCTGCCAGCCGCCCAGGTAGACGGCGCCGAGCGGGAGCAGCATCAGCGGAATCAGCACCAGGCTGAAGTGCGCCACCACCACGACAATCGGCGCCAGGCCGAGCAGCACCGCGGCGGTCGAGGCCTGGAACGCGAAGTCGTCGAGCAGCT
>DAIMGB010000138.1:0-5890 GCA_036724195.1 Thermoleophilaceae bacterium | reverse complement strand
GGCGCCCGCATGTGTCGCGTGACCCCGCCGCCAGGCGGCGGCTCGCCGTGCTCGCGGCGCTGGCCCTGGTGGCGCTCGTGGTTGGGCTCGTGGTGGGCGCGAGCCCTGGTTCCGAGCACAGCTCCCGGCGCGCCGGCGCAGCGGCCGCGGCGACGCCCGAACGGAGCGCCGCCGCCCGGCTGCCGCTGCGGCGCCAGCTCGGCCAGCTGCTCGTGTCGAGCTTCGACGGCCCCCGCGTGCCGCCCTACATCCAGCGGCGGCTGCGCGTCGGCGAGACCGCCGGGGTGATCCTGTTCGGCCGCAACGCCGGCTCAGCCGACGGCCTGCGTTCGCTCACGCGCGCGCTGCAGCGCTCCGCGGGGGGCGGCGCGCTCGTGGCCGTCGACCAGGAGGGCGGCCAGATTCGCAGCGTGGCCTTCGCGGGCCCGCAGGCCGCTCAGGCGGCCCAAGGTGGGCCCGCGGAGGTCGAGCGCTCAGCGACCGCCTCGAGCCGCGAGCTGCGCGCCCTCGGCGTGAACGTGAACCTGGCCCCAGTAGCGGACGTACCGTCCTCGCCCTCCACCGCGCTGGCCGGCCGCAGCTTCTCCGGCTCCTCCACTGAGGTGGCGGCGCGCGTGCGCGCTTCCGTTCGCGGCAGCCGCTCGGCGCAGGTCGCGGCAACCGCCAAGCACTTCCCCGGGCTCGGCGCGGCCGCCGCGAACACTGACGACGCCCCGGTCACGATCGGCTCCCCGCGGGCGCGGCTGGACGCCGTCGACCTGGCTCCCTTCAGAGCTGCGATCGCCGAGCGGGTGCCGCTCGTCATGGCCTCGCACGCGCTCTACCCGGCCTACGACCGCGAGCGGATCGCCTCGCAGTCGCCGGCGCTGCTCGGCGGGCTGCTGCGCGGGCGCCTGCGCTTTCGCGGAGCCGTGATCACCGACAGCCTCGAGGCCCAGTCCGTGCTCGACCGCTCCAACGTGGCGCTGGCGGCCAGGCGATCGATCGAGGCCGGCGCCGACCTCGTGCTGATGACCGGCTCGGCAAGCTGGAACGCCGTCTTCCCGGCCCTGCTCCGCGAGGCGCGGCGCTCGCCAAGCCTGCGCCGCCGCGTGGAGCGCTCGGCTACCCGGGTGCTGGCGCTGAAGGGCGGCTTGGGCCTTAGGACGCGACGCTAGCCGGCGCCTGCTCGGCGCGAGCACGCGCCAGCGCGTGCTCCATCAACTCGAGGTTGGCCGCGCGGGTATTGGCGTCGCGGCGCTTCCAGGTGCCGTCCGGCTCGAGCTCCCAGCCGAAGGTGTCGTCCTCGAGGCCCGCCGCGAGCGTGAGGTCGAGCTCGGCCTGCAGGTCGGGGTCCTCCACTGGCGCGAGCAGCTCCACGCGTGTGTCGAGGTTGCGCGGCATCAGGTCGGCGGAGCCGAGCCAATACTGGTGCTCCTTCCCGCGATGGAACGAGTAGATGCGCGCGTGCTCGAGGAAGCGCCCGACTACCGAGACCACCCGGATGTTCTCGCTCACCCCCTCGACGCTCGCCCGCAGGCAGCAGATGCCGCGAACGTTGAGGTCCACCTGCACGCCCGCCTGCGAGGCCTCGTAGAGCGCGCGGATGCAGCGCGCGTCCACGAGCGCGTTCATCTTCAGCACGATGCGCGCATCCTCCCCGTCGTTGTGCGCCTGGATCGTGCGCTCGACCTGGTCCTCGAACCAGTCGCGCATGTGGTCCGGCGCCGTGATGGCCTTTCGGTAGCTCGGCGAGTGCGCCACGCCGGTGAGCGAGTTGAACAGCTCGGCCACGTCGGCGGCCAGCTCGGGGTCGGTGGTGAACAGGCCGAAGTCCTCGTACAGGCGCGCGGTCTTGGCGTGGTAGTTGCCGGTGCCCACGTGCACGTAGTGGCGCACGCCGGAGCCCTCGCGGCGCACCACGAGCAGCGCCTTCGTATGGGTCTTCAGCCCCGGCAGCCCATGCACCACGTGGGCGCCCGCCTCCTCCAGGGCCCGCGCCCAGCCGATGTTGCGTCGCTCGTCGAAGCGCGCCTTCAGCTCCAGCAGACAGACCGCCTGCTTGCCGCGCTCGGCCGCCTCGATGAGCGACGGCACGAGCGCCGAGTCGTCAGAGGTCCTGTACACGGTCATCTTGATGGCCAGCACCTCGGGGTCGGCCACGGCCTGCTGGACGAAGTGCTCGACGCTGGCCGCGAACGAGTCGTAGGGGTGGTGAACCAGCAGGTCGCGCTTGCGCATCGCGGCGAAGATGTCGGCGCGGCCGTTGTCCGGGTCCGAGAAGGCCGGCGGCGTGGTCGGGGTCCACGAGTCGAAGCGAAGCTCGCGGTGGCCGTCGACGTCGTACAGCTGGTTCAGGTCCTCGAGGTCGAGCAGTCCTTCCACGTCCACCACGTCCTGCTCCTCGGCCACCAGCCACTCGATCAGCCGCGCCCGCAGGTCGGGGTCCATCGAGGCGCTCACCTCCAGCCTCACCACCTCCCCAAAGCGGCGGCGGCGCAGCTCGTCCTCCACTGCCTGCAGCAGGTCGTCGGCCTCGTCGGAGACGGTGAAGTCGGCGTCGCGCGTCACGCGGAAGTAGTCGTGGCGGAGGATCTCCATCCCGGGAAAGAGGTCCGCGAGATGCCGGGCGATCGCGGCCTCGAGCGGCACGTATATGCCGTTCCCGATCGAGAGGAAGCGCGGCAGCACCTCCTTCGGCACCTTCACCCGTGCGAAGGTCTCCTGACCGGATTCGGGGTCGCGCAACCAGACGGCCAGCGACAGAGAGAGGTTCGAGATGTACGGGAACGGGCGCCCCGGACCGACGGCCAGCGGCGTGAGCACGGGGAACACCTGCTCATCGAACAGCTGGTCGATCTTGTCCAGCTCCGCGTCCTCGCACTCGGTGCAGTCCACCACCCGGATCCCCTCCGAGGCCAGGGCCGGCCGCACGTGGCGCTCCCACTGCTGCGACTGGCGCGACTGGAGCTCGCGCGTCCGGTCGGTGATCCGCTCCAGCACTTCCGACGGCGACAGCCCATCGGGCCCGCGCGCGTCGATGCCGGCATCCACCTGGTCGTGCACGCCCGCGACGCGGACCATGAAGAACTCGTCGAGGTTCGACGTGTGGATGGCGAGGAACTTCAAGCGCTCGAGCAGCGGCAGGCGCTCGTCCTCGGCCAGCTCCAGCACGCGCTGGTTGAAGTCGAGCCAGGAAAGCTCCCGATTCGCGTACAGCTCTGGCTCGTGCAGGTCCGTCATCATCCCTTCCCGTGATCTGGCTGCTGCGCCACGGAGACGCCGAGGATGGCTCGCCCGACGCGCAGCGACCGCTGACCGACAAGGGTAGGGCTCAGGCCAACACGGCCGGGAGCGCGCTTGCAGCGCTGGGCGTGGAGCTCGAGGCTTGCCTGACGAGCCCGCGCCTGCGGGCCGCCGACACGGCCAGTCTCGCCTGCGAGCCGCTCGGCGTCGAGCCGCAGGTGGACGAGCGGCTCTCGGGCGGTGACTTCGACCCCGAGGAGCTGGCGGCGGGAATCGACGGACACTTGCTGCTCGTCGGCCACGAGCCCGACTTCTCGGAGGCCATCGCCCGCCTCACCGGTGGGCGGGTGCACATGAAGAAGGGCGGGCTCGCAGCCGTGGACTCCGGGGTGCTGCGCGTGCTGTTGCGTCCCGCCGAGCTCCGCGCGATCGCGCACGGCTAGGCCGCCGTCCGCTCGTCCACCAGCTCGAGCAGCACGCCCTCGCGCAGGCCGCCGCGCGCGATCCGCAGCGGCAGCCCGAGCTTCTGCGACAGCGCCTCGAGAACCAGGATGCCCGCCGGCAGCAGGCGCACCCGCTCCGGGTCGAGCTCGAAGCGCTGCGCGACCTCCTCGATCGGCGTCACCGACAGCACGCGCACACCGCGCTCGAGCGTCTCGTACGACAGCTCGCCACCCACCAGCCGGCGCAGCGAGGTGGCCGTTCCGCCCACCGCCACCGCGTTCTGCGCGGGCGGCGGCTCGAGCCCTTCGAAGGCTCCGCCCACGTGATGGCGCACCGCCTCGAGCTCGGCCACAGACGGCGGGTCGGAGCGCAGGTAGGAGTCGGCCAGGAAGCCGGAGCCGATCCGGAACGAGCCAGACCACTCGACCTCGCCGGCGGGGTCTCCTATCGCCAGCTCGGTCGAGCCGCCGCCCACGTCGATCACGGCGATCGTGCCCTTCGGGGGCTTGGTGAGCGTGCGCGTGGCGCCCACGAACGCAAGCCGTGCCTCCTCCTCGCCCGAGAGGACATCGAGTTGCACCCCGGTGGAGCTCTCCACGGCGTCCGCGAGCTCGTCGCGGTTGGGAGCCGTGCGGATCGCGGCAGTCGCTACGGCAACGAGGCCCTCCGAGCCGAGCTCGCGAGCCACCCGCGCCTGGCTGGCCGCGACCTCGGCGGCCTCGGCGATCTTCGCCTCGGGAATGGCGCCGCCGTCGAGCAGGCTCTTGCCGATGCGCGTGAAGGAGCGCTGGGTGCACAGCTCGCGCAGCCGGCCCTTCCCGGCGTCCGCCACCAGCAGCCGGGTGGTGTTGCTGCCGATGTCTATGCAGCCGAGGATCAAGCCGCAGAGGCAGGCGGCGCCAGCTGCGGATGGGAGGCGTCCTCGAACTCGCGGAACAGGCCCGTGACCACGAAGGCGGTCTGCTCACCGATGTCCACGGCGTTGTCTCCGATCCGCTCCAGGCAGCGGGCCACGAGCATCATGTGCATGGCCCATTCCCGCCGGTCGGGGTCGTCGCCGATCTCGAGCGCGATGCGGAAGCAGTCGCGGTTGAGCGTGTCGATCTGGTCGTCCTGGCGCACCAGGTCCTGGGCCAGCTCGACGTCGCGGCGCTCGAACGCGAGCTTGCATTGCACGACCTGGCGGCGGGCCTGGTCCCCCATGCGCGCGAGGTTCTCGAGCAGGCGCTGGTCGGCGGGCGGCTCGTGTCCGGCCAGCGGCACGAGCTTCGCCATGTTCACGCACTGGTCGCCCATGCGCTCGACGTGCTTGATGACGTGCAGGATCGCCGCGACCGTGCGCAGGTCGGTGGCCACCGGCGCCTGGCGCGCCAGGAGCGAAAGCACGCCCTGATGCACCTCCAGGTAGCGGCCGTCGATGCGGTCGTCGTCGGCGATGACCATGCTCGCCAGCTCGACGTCCTGGTTCATCACGGTCTCGACCGCTCGGTCGAGCGCCCCCGTCACCATGTCGAGTCCCCCGAGCGCCATGCGCTCGAGCTCGGCGAGCTCCTCGTGGAACTGTGCTCTCGACTCGCCCATCAGCCGAACTTCCCGCTCACGTAGTCCTCGGTGCGCTTGTCGCTGGGATTGGTGAAGATCTTCTCGGTCTCGTCGACCTCCACCAGCTCCCCGCTCAGCAAGAACGCCGTCGTGTCTGCGACGCGTCCCGCCTGCTGCATGTTGTGGGTGACGAGGATGATCGTGTAGCGCTGCTTCAGCTCCGAGATCAACTCCTCGATCTTAAGCGTGGCCACGGGGTCGAGCGCCGAGCAGGGCTCGTCCATGATGATCACCTCAGGCTCCACCGCGATCGTGCGAGCTATGCAGAGCCGCTGCTGCTGGCCGCCCGAGAGCCCGATGCCGGGCTCGTTCAGGCGGTCCTTGACCTCGTCCCAGAGCCCGGCGCCGCGCAGCGAGCGCTCCACGGTCTGCTTCATGTCTCCGCTCTTGTGGCCGCTCAGGCGGACGCCTGCCGCCACGTTGTCGAAGATCGACATCGTCGGGAACGGGTTCGGCTTCTGGAAGACCATGCCAATCGCCCGGCGGACCGCCACTACGTCCACGTTGTCGCCGTAGATGTCGAGCTCGTCCAGCTTGACCTCGCCCTCGGCGCGGGCGTGCGGAATCTCCTCGTGCATGCGGTTGATGCAGCGCACCATCGTGGACTTGCCGCAGCCCG
>DAIMGB010000137.1:2696-5906 GCA_036724195.1 Thermoleophilaceae bacterium | reverse complement strand
TCGTCCGGATGCCGCGCCAGCTCCTCCTCGAGCACCTCGACCGCCAGCCGCGAGGCCACCTCGCCCGCCTTGGCACCGCCCATGCCGTCCGCGACGGCGAAGTACGGCGGGTGGACGAGGAGCGAGTCCTCGTTCGTGCTCCGCTGGCGACCTACGTCGGTCGTACCGGCGTGCTCAGCGATGCGCAACCCCCGGCTCACACCTACTCCTGGTAGCGGTACTCGCTGTCGCCGATGCGGACCACGTCGGCCACCTTCAGGCGCTCGGCCTGGCGCAGCTGCCGGCCGTTCAGGTAGGTGCCGTTGGTCGACCCCATGTCCTCCACGTACACGTAATCGCCGCGGTTGAAGACGCGAGCGTGGGCGCTCGACGCGAACGCGTCGTCCACCGGGATGTCGGAGCTGTCCGCGCGGCCCATCGTGGCGCCGTCGCCCACGTCGAAGATCGTGCCCGGCTCGTGTCCCATCGCCGCCACCACCTCCAGCCTCGGGGACACGCCCGCACGCAGGTCCGGCCCACTGCGGTCGCGCCTGCGGGGCGCGGGCCCGGCCGGCTCAGCAGCCACGTTGCCCTCGGTCCGGGCCAGCTCACGCGACGCGCTGCGCGCCACCCAGATCAGGAATAGGTACAGGACAGCGAGGAAGCCGAACTTGAGCGCGACGGCGAGCGGCTCGTCCACCGTGGCCTCCTCAGTCGAGCTCGAAGGTCAGGTCGGTGACGCCGAGCGTCAGCTTGTCGCCGTCGCTCAGCTCATGCTGATCCACGCGGCGCCCGTTCACCTTGATGCCGTTTGTCGAGCCCAGGTCGACCACCGTCCAGCGCCCGCCCTCTGAGCGCAGCTCGGCGTGCCGGCGCGAGACGTTCGGGTCGTTGACCATGATGTCCGACTCGCGGCTGCGGCCCATGAGCACGCGCGAGCCACTCAGCACGTTGCGCTTGTCCTGGCCCACCAGCAGCGCCTGGCGCGAGCCGGCGGTGGAAGGCCCGGGCTCGACGCGCGGGGCGTCGGTGGGCGAGTAGACCATCGTGTGGCCGAAGTCGCCGGCCGAGGGGGCGCCCTCGGCCTCCGGTGCCTCCTCGTCCTCGCCGAGGCCGCCCAGCAGCTGCGCCTGGATGCCGAACTCGCCGAGGCCGAGGCGCTCATCGGTCTCGAGGTCGATCTGGGGACGGCTGGTGAGCGCGAGGCCCTCCGAGCGGGCGTGCTCGAGGAGATAGTCCGAGAGCTCCTTGCGCAGCGCCGGCTCGTAGCTCGTGAACTGCTCGCGGTCGTCGGGCGAGAGGAAGACGCGGTAGTGGTTCGGCACGTACACGCGCGAGACGGAGACGACCTGGTTGTCCTCCATCTCCTTGGCGAGCTTGTGGGCCAGCTCGACGGGCTGGACGCGGCTCTTGAAGGCGCGGCCGAAGGCGCCCTCTACGAGGCCGCCTAGCTTGGCTTCGAGGTTGCGGAGCATGCTCATGGGGAACCGGAGAGTAGTCCTAAGCCGCGGTAGCGGTCTGCGTGCTCGGGGGCATGTCTGAGGGCGGCGCGGCGCGGGCCAGGGCCACCGCCACGAGCGCGGCTCCCACCGTGCCCGCGACCCCGCCGCGTGCCTGCTCCAGCGTGGTCTCGGCGGCCAGCAGGTGGCCGATGCCCGCCAGCGCAGCGGCCAACCCTACGGCCCACGCGGCGGCGCCGATCAGGTCGAACGCCAGGAAGCGGCCGCGCACCAGCAGCGGCAGTAGCGCCGCGAAGGCCGCGAAGGCCAGCACGGGGAGCAGCGCCGGCGAGCTCAGCAGCGGCCCGATCGCGTCGGCGGCGGCCCCGCCCGCCGAGCCGGCCCACTCCGGCCGCGGCAGCGCGCCCGAGGGGATGCCGAACAGCAGGCTGCGCCCGGTGGCGATCTCCGCGAAGGCCAGCCAGAGGAAGCCGGCGGCGCCCAGCGCGGCGCGGCGCCGGGGGGTCGGCGCCAGCGCGGCCACGCCCACGAACATCGGCGCCAGCCCGATCGTGCCCAGCAGCGGGGCCAGCGCGGGCACCGACCACCAGAGGCCCGCTCGCGGAAGCAGCAGCGGCACGGGCAGGCAGGCGGCGGCCAGCACCAGCGCGGTGCCCTCCCGGCCGGCGTCCGGAGAGGCCAGCCACAGGCAGGCGGCGACCGCTGTGGCGATCCAGCCCAGGCGCGGCAACAGCGCGCAGGCGACCGCGGCCCCGAGTGACGCCCCGGCCACCGAGAACGGCGGCTCCGGCCCCAGCTGGGTGAGCACGAGCAGCGCCAGCAGGCCCATCGCGGCCCCGGCGCCGAGGCGCGGCAGCAGGCGCGGACCGAGCGAGCGCTCGCTCGGGCTCACGGCGGTCAGCCCGAAGCGCCGCTGCGTGGCCGTCTCGACCAGGCCGCCCTTGTCCTCCAGCTCGTCCGCCACGGACTCCAGGACCGCCTTCAGGTGCGCCGGAGCGGGCCGCAGCCCGGGGTCGGCCTCGAGCGCATCGTCGATCGCATCGCAGAGCTCGATCGGGAGGTCGCGGCGCTGGAGCGCCAGCGAGGGCAGCGGCCCGCCCAGGCGCCGCGCCGGGTCGAACCCGGTCCAGGCCACGTAGAGGGTCAGGGCCAGCGAGAACAGGTCGCTCGCGCCGCTCGCGCGCGTGCCCTGCGCCTGCTCGGGCGCCATGTAGGCGAGCGTGCCCACCACGTCCCCCGTGCGGGTGACCGGATCGCTGGTGGCGACGTGCGCCACGCCGAAGTCGGTGAGCTTGGCGAAGCCCGCGCCGGCGGCCGGCTCGGCCACCACCATCACGTTCTGCGGCTTCACGTCGCGGTGGATCACTCCGCGCGAGTGGGCGTGCTGGAGCGCATCGCACAGGGTGGCCCCGATGCGGGCCACGTCCTGGTCGGAGACGGCGCCCCCGCGCATCAGCTCGGCCAGCGAGCGCCCGGGCACCAGCTCGGACACCAGGTAGAGGTGTTCCTCGTCGCCTGCCAGCTCGTAGAGGGTCACGATGCCCGGGTGCCCCAGGCGGGCGGCGGCGCGGGCCTCGCGCTCGGCACGCGGGTCGCCGTCGCGCTCGACCACCTTCACCGCCACCTCGCGCTCGAGCTTCTCGTCCCAGGCCTGCCAGACCACGCCGAAGCCGCCGGCACCGAGCCGGCGTTCCATGCGGTAGCGCCCGAGCAGAGCGCGCTCCGCCGCGGGAATGGTCTGAGCGCCTTCTGCCACGGGTTCCCTTTCGGT
>DAIMGB010000137.1:0-2596 GCA_036724195.1 Thermoleophilaceae bacterium | reverse complement strand
CAACCGGGACTCGGGTCATACTAGGAGCGTTCTGTCCTTCCTCGACGAACCGGACGAGCCCGCACGCCCTTCCCGGCGTGGGGGCAGCGCAGCGACAGCCGACCGCCAGACGCTTCTGGTGCGCCGGTCGATGGCGCTCGGCGCCGGCCTGCTTGTGCTGATCCTGCTTGTGCTCGGCGTTCGCGGCTGCGTGAACGCGCGCCAGGACCGCGCGATGAAGGACTACGTGCGCAACGTGAGCGACCTGACCTCTGAGTCCAAGCAGCAGAGCAAGGCCTTCTTCGGCCTCCTGAACGGCCCCGGGGGGCGCAATCAGCCGGTGGAGGTGCAGAACAGCCTGAACGGCTTCCGGGTCCAGTCGGCCCAGCTCGTGGACCGGGCGAGCGCCCTCAGCCATCCCGGCGAGGCCGGCTCGGCGCACGACGCACTGGTCGAGACCCTCGAGTTCCGCCGCAACGGGCTGGCGGCGATCGCCGACGCCCTGCCCACCGCCCTCGGCGACCAGAACCGCCGCGAGGGCACCGACAAGGTCACCCAGCAGATGCAGAGCCTCCTGGCCAGCGACGTCGCGTACACGCAGCGCTTCGTGCCGGGCCTGCGAAAGGCGCTGCGCGACGACAAGCTGCTGGCCGAGGTCCGCATCCCCGCCAGCCAGTTCGTGCCGAACGTGCAGTGGCTGCAACCGAGCTTCGTCGCGCAGAAGGTGGGCGCCCTGCGCAGCGGGAAGAACGGCGCCGCGGCGTCTCCTGGTCTGCACGGGACCGGCCTCGGCACCGTCTCGCTCGGCGGCCAGGCGCTCACGCCCGGCGGCTCGGTGTCGATCAAGCTCAGCAACCAGCTGAAGGCCGATATCCAGGTGGCAAACCAGGGCCAGAACACCGAGACCGACGTGAACGTGAAGGTCACGATCGGCAAGGGCGCCGACGCGATCAACGCGGAACAGCCGCTCGCCACGATCGCCGCGGGCGAGACGAAGACCGTCACGCTCACGATCGGCGAGCAGCCGCCCACCGGCCAGAACGTGCCGGTGACCGTGGACATCGCCCCGGTTCCAGGCGAGAAGAAGACCGACAACAACAAGCAGACCTACACAGTCATCTTTACGCGCTAGCGTGCGGGCGCGATGGACGATCTGACCACCACCCAGGGCATCGTGGCCCTGGCCGCCGCCGCAATCGGCCTGATCGCCTTCATCTGGGCCGCCGTGCTGGCCCTGAAGCTGCGCCGGCTGCGCGCCAACCAGCGCGCCGTGCTGGGGGCGGACGGCGAGCGCGACCTGGTCGAGCAGGCCACCGGTCTCGAGGCGGCCTTCGTCCAGCTGCGCGACTGGGTCGAGGAGACCTCGCGCCACCTGGAGCAGCGCATGGGGGCCGCCGAGCAGCGCATCGACGGCTGCGTGGCCCACTCCTCGCTGATCCGCTACGACGCCTACAACGAGATGTCCGGTCAGCAGTCCAGCTCGGTGGCGCTGCTCGACGCGCACCGCTCCGGCGTGGTCGTGTCGTCGATCCTGCACAGGGACCAGGCCCGCGTCTACGTCAAGCAGGTGCACCAGGGCCAGTCCGAGCTGGAGCTCTCGCCCGAGGAGCAGGAGGCCATCGAGACGGCCATGGGCGAGCGCGCCAGCGCCTGACGCGCGTGCGGGTCGCCTTCCTCGGTCCGGCCGGGACGTTCACCGAGGAGGCGCTGCGGGCCTCGGCCCCCGAGGGCATCGAGGAGCTTCCCTACCCCTCGGTCTACGAGACCGTGATGGCGGTGCAGGACGGCGCGGCCGAGCGGGCGGTCGTTCCGATCGAGAACTCGCTGGAGGGGGGAGTGGCCGCCACGCTCGACGCCCTGGCCACCGACGCCGACCGCGTGCGCATCGCCGCGGAGGTGGTGCTGCCGGTGCACCACTGCCTGGTCGCGGCACGCGAGCTCGAGCTGGATGCGGTGGAGCGCGTGATCTCCCATCCGCAGGCGACCGCCCAGTGCGCGCTCTTCCTGCGCGAGCGGCTGCCCTACGCCGAGCGCGTGTCAGCCGGCTCGACCGCGGAGGCGGTACGCCAGGTCCGCGACGCCGACGGTCCCTGGGCCGCGCTCGGCTCCCGCCTCTCCGCCGAGCTGTACGACTGCCTCCTGCTGGCGGAGGACGTGGAGGACCACGCCGGCAACCTCACGCGCTTCGTCTGGCTGGCCCGCGACGGCGAGGAGCAGCCGGAGGCCGACGGCCCGGCCAAGACCTCGATCGTGTTCTGGGGCGCCGGCGACGAGTCCCCCGGTTGGCTGGTGTCCGTGCTCGAGGAGCTGGCCAGCCGGGAGATCAACCTGACCCGCATCGAGTCGCGCCCCAGGCGCGTGCGGCTCGGCCATTACATGTTCTTTGCCGATCTCGAGGGCGGCGAGCGCGAGCCGCCCGTCTCGGAGGCGCTCGAGGCCCTCCGCGGCCGCGTGCAGGAGCTGCGCGTGCTCGGAAGCTACCCGTCCGCGCCTGCCGCCTAGCTAAACTGGCGGCCGTGGCAGTGCGACTTGCAGGCCCTCTGAGCGCCGGGTCGGGGGACGCTGAACCAGTCCCTCCCGCCGCGCTGCCCGGAGCCCGGGCCGAGCAGCGCGTCAC
>DAIMGB010000136.1:0-5920 GCA_036724195.1 Thermoleophilaceae bacterium | reverse complement strand
GCCAGGGGCCGCGTGACGACCTCCCAGCGGTAGCTCGGCACGAGCCCCGCGGCGGCCGTCCGGGCCCGGCGGGCCCCGCCCGCGTCGTCCACCAATTCCACCAGCGCCGCGCACGCGCCCTCGACGTCCCCGACGGCGACCTCGCGTGCGAAGCCCGCGGTCGCGAAGCGCTCGCCCAGCTCGGTTCCCTCGCCGAGCACGCACGGGAGCCGGGCCCAGAGGAAATCCATCGTCCGCGCGCGCACGGAGAGCTCGGCCTCGCTGGGATGCCTGTGGAGGGCTATGCCGACATCGGCCTCGAGCAGGTACTCGTGGCGCTCGTCATACGGGATCCAGTCGTCGACGAAGAAGACCACGCGGTCGAGCAACCCCAGCTCCTTCGCGAGTGCGCGGGCCTCCCGGGTCGCTCCCAGGCCGGCCGCGTTGGCTCGCGGGGGTCGCCCCGCGGTGATCACCAGACGCATGCCGGGCCGGCGCTCCGCCGCCCGGGCCACCGCGCGAATCGCGGTCTCCGCGTCCATCCAGCGCCAGATGCTGCCCCACCACAGCACCACGGGATCGTCTTCCGCGATGGCCGGGAAGGCGCTCCGCAGCGGACGCCGGCCGGCTTCCGGCGGATCCGCCCCGATCCCGAAGGGCACGAGGAGCACGGCCGGGTCGCCCCTGCCGGCCCGCAGGCCCGCCAGCTCTCCCTCGAGCGCGCGGCGCTGGGGCTCGCTGGCGCACAGGATCACGTCGGCGAACCGGAGCTGCATCGCACGGGCCCGGCGCGCGCTCTCGAGAAACTGCCGATCCGAGTCGGCGCCAAGGCTCGCGCCCTCCGCCTCCACGGGGTCGTAGAGGTCAGCGACCGTCAGCGTCCCGGGCCTCGCCAGGCCCGCAAGGAGATATGCAGGCACCCACGGCGCAAGCACGGCGTCATGCGCCGCCGCCTCGCGGATGAGACCCGCGCGCCGGCGTGGCACCACGCGAAGCCCGGCCTCGTGTCCCGCGCCGGCCGCCCCTTCTACGGCGACGGTGACCGGCATCCGCCGGGCAAGCGCGCGCGCCAACTCCCAGCCGCGGATCTCCGGGCCGCTTCTCAACTCGCCGGCTCCCCCCTCCAGCAGGACCAGGATCCCGCCCCGCCGGGCGCTCGCGGTCGGTTCGGGAATCTCCGCCATGCCGCAAGTTTGACTTCTCTCCTGTCGTTCGATCCAAAGACGACGAACGGCGCCTCGCGAGAGCCGGCGAAAGGAACGACGACCTAATGGACTTGGCACAGATTCTGGGACAGCTGTGGCGGCGGCGCTTCCTCGTGGCCCTGTCTGGGCTCGTGGCGCTGCTTGTAGGCATCTCGGTGGCGTACACCCCGACCCTCTCGCCCGTCGGCTTCCACAAGCGCTCGCTGGAGCTGGGCACTGCGGCGACGTCCCTCCAGGTCGATACGAGGCAGTCCGCTGCGCTCGACATCGCCGGCAGCATCGATGTGCTCACCACCCGTGCGCAGACCTACGCGACGCTCGGTTCGAGCGACCCCGTGGTCTCCGTCCTCACCCGCCAGCAGAGGCTCCCGAGCGGCTCGATCGTGACGGACCCCGGCCTATCGGGCAAGCCGAGCCAGCAGAGCGCGCTCCAGCGCTCGAGCGCGGTCGTGCGGGACCTGCCCGTCTACCGCCTGTCGGTGACCGCGGTGCCGGCCCAGCCGCTGCTCAACGTGACCACGCAGGCGCCCAGCGCCGAGAAGGCCATGAAGCTCGCCAACGGGGCCGGGCGCGCGCTGAGCGCTTACGTGATCCAGCAGCAGATCAAGCAGCACGTGCCGCCGATCCGCCGAATCGTCATCCGGCAGCTCGGGGCGGCCAAGGGCGGCACCATCAACTCCGGCGCGAACCCGACGGCGGCCGTGTTGGGCGGACTCGCCACCTTCGTCGCTCTCGCCCTGCTGATCCTCTTCAGCGACCGGCTGCGCACCGACGTGCGTCGCAAGCGCGGCCGCGTCTACGACGGCGCTCGCGCACCGCGCAACCTGGCCAATGGCCGTGGCGTGCACAGCGGGGACGTCGATCCGGTGTCGGACGCGGTAGCCGACCGGCGCCGCTCCCGCACGGGTGCGTAGTGCCCGGAGCGTGAGCACGCCGGGCAAGATCTCCGACCTGCCTGTCGGCCCGCCGCCGGCGGCGCCGGGACAGGCCGACGACTGGCCTCACACGCGCCGTGCCGTGCCGTGGCTGATCGCCGCGTTCATGGGGATGATCTTCCTCATCCCGTTCGACTCGGCGAAGCTCCCCTTCCAGGCCGGCCTGTTCGACCTGAGGCTCGACCGGATCGCGGTCTTCGTGATCGGCACGGTCTGGCTGGCCGCCGTGGCCACCGGCAAGGTGGGCGCGCCGCGCCTGCGGCACAGCCCCGTGAACCTCGCCCTGGGCGTGTTCGCGGCACTCGCCGTCGCCAGCGTGCTGCTGAATCTCCAGTCGCTCGCGAACGCGGACGAGCTCGGCCTGGCGCTTAAGAAGCTCATCCTGCTCGGCTCCTACATCGTCTTCTTCTTCATCGTGGCGAGCTCCGTGCGTCCGGGCGAGGTCCGCGCCTTCCTGAAGCTCGCGCTCGGGCTGTCGATCGTCACCGCGCTGGGGGTGGTCTACGAGTACCGCACCGGCACGAACATCTTCTGGAACACGACCGACGCCCTGCTGCCCGGCAACGCGCTCCCGGCGAGCAAGAGCGCCATCTTCGACGCCACCGGGCGGCGCGGGATCACCGGCCCCACCGCGCACGGACTGGCCGTCACGACCCTGCTGTCCATGACGTTGCCGCTGGCGGTCATGGCGGTCATGCGCGCCCGCGAGCGGCGCGCGAGGCTCCTCAATATCGCGATGGTCGCGATCCTGCTGGGCGGCAGCGTCGCGACCGTACGCAAGAGCGCAGCAATCGTTCCGGTGGTGGGCTTCGTGGTCCTCGCGCTCTACCGGCCGCGCGCGATGGTGAGGCTCGCTCCGATGTTCGCCGTGCTCCTGGTCGTCGTCCACCTGATGGCGCCCGGCGCGATGGGTTCGATCAAGTCGCAGCTGTTCCCCAAGACCGGCTTCTACAACTCGCCCTCCGTGCAGGGCCGCACCGCCGACTTCGCCGCGGTGAAGCCGGACCTGGAGCACCACGCCCTCTTCGGCCGCGGCTACGGGACCTACGACCCGGCCAAGTACCGCCTGCTCGACAACCAGTACCTGGGGCTGCGCATCAACGATGGCTGGCTCGGCTACTTCGCCTACCTCGGGGTGCTCCTCTCGGTGGCCCTCGCCGGGCACCGGATCGCGCGCACCCGCGACCCGTCCCGCTCGGCGGCCGCCATCGCGACGGTCGCGGCCGCGGGGGCCCTGGCGGTCGCCAGCAAGCTCTTCGACGCGCTCGCGTTCCCACAGGTTCCCTATGCGTTCCTCTTCTTCGCGGGCCTGGTGGTGGCGCTTGGCGGAGTGCCTGTCGCGCGGGCGCGCGCGGCTCCGGAGCCGGAGCTGCCGACCGCCCAGCGCGAGCCCGTGCCCGTGCCCGCCGGCTACGCCTTCGCCCCCGCCCGCAAGGGCTGAGCGGCCGGCATGCCGTCGCAACCGCAGACCCGGGTTCTGCTGATCTCGCCCGTCCGCAACGAGGCAGAGCACATCGCGCAGGTGGCGATCGCCGTCGGGGGGCAGACCCGCCCACCGGACCTCTGGCTGGTGATCGACGACGGCTCCGAGGACGCGACGCTGGCCGAGCTCACGCGGCTCGAGGGCGAGATCGAGTTCCTGCGGGTGCTGCGCTACAGCGACGACGCGGGCGGCGCCGGCGACCGGCTGGCCGCCGCGGCCGACGCCCGCGCCTTCAACCAGGCGCTCGCAACGGTCGACTCGAGCGGCTTCACGCACATCGGCAAGCTCGACGGCGACATCGAGCTGGCCCCCGACTACCTGGAGCGGCTGCTGGCCGCGTTCGCCGCGCGGCCCCTGCTGGGCGTCGGCGGCGGGCGGCTGGTGGAGCGCTTCGGCTCACGCTGGCGCCCGATCAGGATCCCCGACTACCACGTGCACGGGGCGCTGAAGCTCTACCGGCGCGAGTGCTTCGAGGCGATCGGCGGGATGTGCGAGCGCCTCGGCTGGGACACCATCGACGAGACCTACGCGCGCATGCGCGGCTACGAGACGCGCTCGTTCCCGGAGATCGTCGCGGTGCACTATCGGCACATGGCCAGCGCGGGCGGGAAGCTGCGCGGCCGGGCGCGGCACGGCCACTGCGCCTACATCGCCCGCTACGGGCTCGGCTGGATCCTGCTGCGCTCGGTCAAGGTGGCGGCGGAGCGGCCGCTGGGCCTCTCCGGACTGGCCTTCCTCTACGGCTACCTGCGGGCCGCGGCCACGCGCTCGCCGCGGGTCGAGGACCCGGCCTTCAAGCGCTTCGCGCGGCGTGAGCTGCGCGCGCGCCTTGCGCGGGCGCTAGATCCTCGAGCTCGCGTGCGAGGACTTCGGTCATCGAAGGCCCGCCGGGGAGCAGCGCCGGCAGCTTGACCCCCCGGGCGGCCGCCTCGAGCTCGGCCTCCGTGATGCGCCCGTCCAGCGGCACGACCAGGTCAAGCTCGGAAAGCTTGGTCACGATCTGCTGCTGGTGGTCGTCCACGTGCTCGGACTGGCTGCGGCGGCGCGCCAGCACCAGCGGCTTGCGGCCCGCTCGGAGCGCCGCGGAGATGATCCCCGAGCCCGCGTGGCAGACCACGAACTCGGACCGCTCCAGCGCACTCGCCACCTCGTCGTGGGTGAGCAGCGGCTTCGCCTCGAAGCGCTCGGGGCGGTAGCGCGAGCTGCCGGACTGGGCGATCACCGGCTCCGGCAGGACGCCCTCGGCCACGGCGCGGTCCACCAGCGCCAGCAGCCGGTCGAACGGGTGGCGGTGGGTGCCCACCGACACGAACGTGCCCCCGCCGGGCGACGTGCCGCCGGCGTTCAGGTCCTCCCACAGGGCGGGGCGGCACACGATCGCGCCCGGATACACCCGCGCCAGCTCGGGCCACTGGACCAGGACCCTGGTGGCGATCCGTGATAGCACTCGGCCCGAGGCGCTCGGCGAGGTGACCCTGGCCATCGTCTCGATGAACACCACCTTCGCGCCCAGCAGGCGCGCGGCCACGCAGAAGCCGACGATGCTGCCCGCCCCGGTGGTCACCACCACCTGCGGACGCTCGCGGAAGGCCGCCAAGAACGAGCTGAAGACGTTGCGGAGCGCGCTCACGGGCCGCGCCCGGCTGAAGCGGGGAACGTCCAGAACGCGGTCCCCGGACTCCCTCAGCGGGTCCGCGCCGGGGCCCGCCGCGGTCACCCAGACGCGCTCGTGGTCGGAGAGGCTCGCCCCCAGCACCGTGAGCAGCTCGAGGTGGCCGCCGAGCGAGGCGGCCAGGTGGATCCGCCCGTCTGTCCTTGCCACGCAGAAAGAACGTGACCCGGACGAGTCGTCTTGCACCCGGAAAAAGGTCCGGCGATCCAACGTTTCCTTTGGGAGATGCCCGTGAGCGCGTTTCCGATTGGCGCCGAGCGCGAGAATGGCGCGGCGCCGAGCAAGGCGGGCGAGAGTGCCCCCGCTCTGGTCGTGCGCGATCTCAGGCGCAAGTACGGCCCACGGGAGGTGCTGTGCGGGGTGAACCTGACGCTGGAGCCCGGCCAGAGCGTGCTCGTGAGCGGCGCGAACGGGGCCGGCAAGACCACGCTGCTGCGCTGCGTGACCGGGGTGATCGCGCCCCACGCGGGCTCGATCTCACTGTTCGGGCTCGATCCGGAGAAGGAGCGGCGCGCCTGCCAGCGGCGGATCGGCTTCCTGCCGGCCGGCGACCGCGCCGTCTACGCGCGCCTGACGGTGCGCAAGAACCTCGACTTCTGGGCCCGCATCGCCTTCGTGCCGCGGCGCGAGCGCGCCGCCGCGGTGG
>DAIMGB010000135.1:0-5976 GCA_036724195.1 Thermoleophilaceae bacterium | reverse complement strand
GCGCGGGCGCCCCAGTTCGAGGAGTCGCTCACGCTCTGCACGATCGACCCCGGCGCCGTGGCGGCCGCCCGGCTGCGCGACACGCGCCACCGCGAGGCGGCGCGCCGCGAACGCAAGGCGGTGCCCGTGCTCGCGTCGATCGAGCTGGACCTGCCGGATCCCGGCGAGGTGGGCGGCAGTGTGGCCAAGCCGCTCGAGGCCGAGGCCGAGGTCTACCGCGCCCTGACCACGGGGCTGCGCGACTACGTGGAGAAGAACGGCTTCGAGCGGGTGGTGCTGGCGCTGTCGGGCGGCATCGACTCGGCGCTCGCCGCGCTGCTGGCGGCCGACGCTCTCGGCCCGGAGCGGGTCACCTGCGTGTCGATGCCCTCCCCCTACTCGTCGGAGGGCACGCGCGCCGACGCCCGCGCCATCGCGCAGAACCTCGGCACCGACTTCCTGGAGCTGTCGATCGAGGACGCGATGCAGGCCTATGAGCGGCTGCTCGCGGAGCAGTTCGAGGGCAGCGAGCCGGACATCGCGGAGGAGAACCTCCAGGCGCGGATCCGCGGCAACGTGGTGATGGCGCTGTCGAACAAGTTCGGCTGGCTCGTGCTGGCCACCGGCAACAAGTCCGAGATGTCGGTGGGCTACGCCACGCTCTACGGCGACATGGCCGGCGGCTTCGCCGTGCTGAAGGACGTCTTCAAGACGTGGGTCTACCGCCTCACGCGCTGGCGCAACGCCCAGCAGGACGCCGACCTGGTGCCGGTCTCCGTGCTGGATCGCAAGCCTTCCGCCGAGCTGCGCGAGGACCAGCTCGACGAGGACTCGCTGCCCGGCTACGATGTTCTCGACGCAATTTTGGCCGGCTACGTGGAGCAGGATCTCGATGCGGCCGAGCTGGTCAGCCAGGGGCTGCCCGCCGAGGAGGTCGAGCGGGTCATCCGCATGGTCGACCGCTCCGAGTACAAGCGCCGCCAGGCGCCGCCGGGGATCCGCATCTCCACCAAGGCCTTCGGCCGCGACCGGCGCCTGCCGATCACGAACCGCTACGAGAGCAGGCTGCCTACGACGACGGAGCGGGCCGCACGGCCATAGTCACCCGCGTGAGGGCGCAGAGGCGCCCCCTGTCGTCGGTGAAGTCGACCTCCCAGATCCACGACGTGCGCCCACGGTGCCGCGCGCGGGCCTCGGCGGTCACCCAGCCCTCGGACACCGGCCTGAGGAAGCTCGTGTGGTTGGACTGGCCCATCGCCAGCTCGCCGTTGCCCTGGACCGCCATGTGCGTCGCGATCGACGCGATCGTCTCCGCCATCGCCGCATAGGCGCCGCCGTGGACGATCCCGAACGGCTGTAGAACCGGCTGGGCGACCGGAAAGCGGCCGCGCGCCGACTCCTCGCCCACCTCCAGGATTTCGAACCCGAGCGCCTCCGCCATGGTGCCCTCGACTTGCAGTTCCGTCATGCGAGGCACACTACAGTGGGATCCTCATGGCGACCTTCGACCAGCTCACGGACGACCAGCGGGCCATTCTCGAGCTGCTTCTGCGCCGCGGCCAGAGCTACGAGGAGCTCTCCGGCAAGCTCGGTTTGCCCGAGGCCCGGGTGCGCGAGCTGGCGCGCGACGCGCTCGTGGAGCTGGCGCCCGTGACCGCCCGCGGCGTCGACTCCGACTGGCGCGGACAGCTGGCCGACTACCTGCTCGGGCAGCAGTCGGGCCCCGAGTCAACGGCCACGCGCGGCCACCTGCGCCGCTCCGAGGCGGCTCGCTCCTGGGCTCGCTCGCTGCTCGACTCGCTGGACGGCCTGCACGGCGACGGCGTGCCCAAGATCCCGGACGCCGAGCGCGGCGGCGGCGGCCGTGGCCCCAAGCGCTCGCGCGAGCCCGCCGAGGCCTCGGCGCCGGAGAAGAAGCCTGCCCGCGAGCCGCTCCAGGGCGACGCGGCCGACGCGGTGCGCCGCCGGCGAATGCTCGCCGGGGGCGGCGCGCTCGCGCTGCTCGCCCTAGTCGGCGTGCTCGTTTGGCCGGGCCACCTGGTCACGGGCGGCGGCAGCGACAACACCGGCAAGCAGGCCGCCAGCAAGAGCAAGCCGGCCGTGAACAAGAAGATCCAAGGGCAGGCCGTGATCGCTCAGCAGAACGGCAAGATTCAGATCCTCGTCAGCGCGATCGGGCTGAAGCCCAGCACCTCGAAGCAGGCCTACCAGGTGTGGCTCTACAACGACCAGAAGGACGCCAAGTCGCTGGGCTTCGCGGCCGCGAACAAGCAGGGCCAGCTCTCGGGCGGCGCCACGCTGCCGAGCGACTACCGCCGCTTCAAGTTCATCGACCTCTCACTCGAGCCCGTGGACCGCAACGCGGCCCACTCGGGCAACTCCGTGATGCGCGGAGTGCTTCAGCTGCTCAAGAAGCCGATTGCGCAGGGCTCGGGGAAGAACCGCGCGACGGTCGTGGCGAGCGTCCAGCTTCAGCCTCTGCCTCAGAGCTCGGGCTGACCGGCAGCAGCTTCCCGGGGTTCATGATCCCGGCCGGGTCGAGCCGCTCCTTTGCGGCGCGGATCAGTTCCAGGCCGAGCTCCCCGACCTCCGCGCGCATCCATTCGGAGTGGTCGCGGCCGACGGCGTGATGGTGCGTGATCGTGGCGCCCGCGGAGACGATCGCCTCGCTCGCCGCCCGCTTGGCCGCCCACCACTGCTCCAGCGCCTTGTCGCGCTGCTGCTGGGCCAGGTAGGTGAAGTAGAGCGACGCGCCCGACGGGTAGAGGTGGGACACGTGGCACATAACCACGGGCGGCGTGCCGCGTGACCCGAGCGCGCCGGTGATCGCCGCGCTGACGGTGGCGTGCAGCTGCACGAGCTGGCTCCAGCTCGTGGCCGTCTCGAGCGTGTCCACGAGGACGCCGCGGTCGAGCAGGTGGTCGCGCAGGTACGGCGCGGCGTAGCGGCCTTCGAGCCAGGCCTTGCCCGGCCGCGTACCGAGCGCCAGGCCGCCGCCGGCCCGCAACAGCGCCGAGCTGCGCTGGCGGCGGCGCTCCACGTCGTCCTCGCTGCCCTCGAAGCCCACGATCGCCAGGCAGCCGCCCGCGTGGCCGCGCGCGCTCAGGTACCTGCCCGCCAGCCGCTGTGCCCGGCTGCCACCCGCCATCGCGAACGACACGCGGGTCTCCTCCTCGTCGGACAGCCGCGCCACGTCGGGCGACGCGCCCGCCTGCTCCATCACGCGCAGCGCCTCGGCGCCCTCCTCGAAGCTCCTGAACGACCAGCCCTCGTAGCGGCGGTGCTCCGGGGCCGGGCGCACCCGCAGCGTGGCCTCGCAGATCACGCCCAGCACGCCCTCGGAGCCCACCAGCAGCTCGCGCAGGGCCGGTCCGGCGGCGGAGGCGGGCCCGGGCGCCACACGCAGCTCTCCGGCGGGCGCCATGAAGCGCACCCCTTCCACCAGCTCGTCGGAGCGCCCGTAGCCCGTCGACGCCTGGCCGGCGGAGCGTGTGGCCAGCCAGCCGCCCACGGTGGAGTGCTCGAAGGACTGGGGGAAGTGGCCGATAGTGAGCCCCTGCTCCGCCAGCGCGGCCTCGGTTGCCGGGCCCATCATGCCGGCCTCGAGCGTGGCGGTCAGCGACTTCGCGTCCACGTCCAGCAGACGGTCGAGCCGCGTCAGGTCCAAGGTGATCACGCCATCGAAGCCATTGCGCAGCGGCTCGACGCCGCCCACCACGCTGGTGCCGCCCCCGAACGGAGTCACGGCCACCCCGAGCTCGGAGCAGATCTCCAGCACGGCCAGCACCTGGGCGGCCGAGTCCGGCAGCACCACCGCGTCCGGGGCGCTCGAGGCATCGCCGGAGCGCAACCGCACGAGGTCGGGGTAGCTCCTCCCCGCCGCGTGGGTCACGCGCGCCTCGCGGTCGTCCAGCACGTGCTCCGCGCCGACGGCCGACCTCAGGCGACCGAGCACGGCGTCCGGCAGTGCCCGATCCGGCAGCGACACCTCCTCGAGTGCCACCGGGGCGGCCACCGCGCCGCCCTGCACGGCGAGCTCGGAGGCCAGCAGCTGCTCGGCGCCCGGCGGCAGCGCCGGCGCGCGCTCGTCCTCGCCCCAGCCCCACCAGCGCATGCTCAAGGGGTCCCCCGCCCAAACAGCGCCTCGACGTTGTCGAGGGCCTGCTCCACCTGCCTCGCGCCCGCGCGGCGCAGCTGCAGGTAGCCGAAGCGGCCGAAGCCGCGGCCGCGGTGGCGCAGGGTCAGCGCGACGGTCGTGGCTCCCTCGCCCTCCGGCTCCAGCTGGACGGCCGTGACCGATTCGCGCAGGATGCGCTCGAACGGCGACTCGTCCAGCTCCTGGCGCCAGGCCACCCGCCGCGGCGGGTCGAACTCGTCGCGCGTGTAATCGGCCCGCACGGTCTTGCCGCGGGCGGAGGTCATGACGGTGGTCCAGGCGTGCGGCGTGGCGTCCTCCACGCGCGTCACCGCGGGCCACCAGGCGGGCAGGCGCTCGGGCTCCGAGACCAGGCGCCAGACCTCGTCACGAGGGGCTGCGACGCTGCGGCGGCGGGTGACGGTGGGCATCTCACTCCGAGTCGTACACCACGAGGCTGTGGACGTCGTGCGGGGCAAGCCGCTCGCGTCCCTGCAGGAAGGCCAGCTCGATCACGAATGCGCATCCTGCCACGACTCCGCCCGTTTGCTCAACGAGGTTGCACAAGGCACCCGCCGTGCCGCCCGTGGCGAGCAGGTCGTCGTGCACCAGCACGCGCGCCCCGTCGCGCACCGCGTCGCTGTGCACCTCGAGCGCGTCGACCCCGTACTCCAGCTCATAGCGCGCTGATGCCGTCTCGCGCGGGAGCTTGCCGGGCTTGCGGGCGAGGATGAAGCCGGCGTCCGCGCGGGCCGCGATCGCGCCGCCCAGCACGAAGCCGCGCGCCTCGGCCGAGAGCACGTAATCGACCTGGCGCTCGCACGCGTACGCGACGAGCTCGTCGATGGTGCTGTTGAGCGCCCCGGCTTCGAGGAACAGCGGCGTGATGTCCTTGAAGACGATCCCCGGCTTCGGGAAGTCGGGGATGTCCCTGATGTACGGCCTGAGGTCCGCGGCGGACCCCTACCTCGCGAGCTTGCGCAGGTCCCGGATCAGCAGCAGGTGCTTCAGGTGTGAGGCGATCGCCGCGAGGTTCTCGAGCGCCTCCACAGCCTCCTTGCGCCGCTCCGGGTTGCGGGAGCGCAGCGCCGGGGCCAGGATCTGCTCGAGCAGGGCGGCCTCGCGGTCGGCCGAGGTGCGGAACACGCGCAGGTTGCGCCCGCCCACGCCAAAGCGCTTCAGCTCTGTGACCGCGCGGATGATCTCGCGCTCGGTGTCGTCGTACATCGTCTCGCCCTGGGCGTCCTTCTCCCCGCGGATCACGCCGAAGTCCTCGAGCTCCTTCACCAGGCCGCGGTCGGCGCCGGTGTCCTCCAGGACCTCCTCGATCCGGTAGATCGACCCGGGCCCCTTCACGGCCACGGTGGCGCGGCGGCGCGAGCGGGGCTCGGGGGCGGGCTTGCCCTTGGTGGGCTCGGGGTCCGCGCGGCCGGCGGCCAGCTCCTGGCGGATCACACGCAGGGGCAGGAACTCGTCCCGCTGCAGCCTGAGGATGGTCTGGAGCCGCGATACGTCGCCGGCGCCGTAGAGGCGATAACCGCCCGGCGTGCGCCGCGGCGAGAGCAGCTTCTGGTCCTCGAGGTAGCGGATTTTCGAGATCGATATCGCCGGGAACTCGCGCTCGAGCTGCTTGCAGACCGCGCCGATCGTGAGCGCCTTCTGCGGGCGTGCCCCCGCGGGAGCGCCTGGCTGGAGCTCGATCGTCATCGGTCGAGGTAGGTCAGCTTGTACTTGCCCACCTGCAGCTCGTCGCCGTTCTGGAGCCGGTGCGACTCGATCCTGCGGCGGTTCACGTAGGTGCCGTTCAGGGAGCCCAGGTCATCGATGTAGAGGCCGTCGCGGCGCCGCACCAGCAGCGCGTG
>DAIMGB010000134.1:0-5979 GCA_036724195.1 Thermoleophilaceae bacterium | reverse complement strand
GACTGTTCCTGGCCCGCGGGCGCGTTCACGTCGTCGGCGGCGAACGGGGAGGCCGGCAGCACGAGGGCGACCATCAGGAGGTAGACGACGGCGAGCGGGGCCAGCTGCCTCATCGCCGGCCTAGCCTAGCGCGGGCTCAGCGGTGGCCGTGCCGGGTATCCGGGAAGTGAAAGTCGGCGCGGTGGTAGCTCCCGTCGGAGAGCTTCAGCACGAACTGGCGGCAGCTGCCGTCCCACTTGCTCTTGGTCTTCCAGAGGAACACGTAGGCGTCGTAGTTCGGCAGGTAGTGCAGCCTCGTGCGCCCGGCCGAGCGGGCGCGCTGGCCACCGTCGAGGTCGGCGTGCGAACCGCACGCCATCGACACGGAGCGCGGGTAGTGGGGGGCGAGAACGTGGTGCTCCTGATTGCCTTTCAGCCTAAACGCGACCGGCACGACCGCGCCGGCCCTGACCTCGTTCACTAGCGGCCGGTTCGCGAGCGGCGCGAGGAAGCCGCGGAAGTCGAAGCCCACGGCGTAGTGGACCGTCTTCGTGGACTTGTTGCCGGCCTGGTCGGTGGCCGTGACCGTGAAGCTGTGCTGGCCGAAGGCGTTCGTGTCGACCCGCCCGCCGTCGGGTACGTCACCGCTGCAGGTCGCGACGCCGGAGGCGTCGTCCGTGCAGTCGTAGTCGGCGACCACGGACTGGCCGTGCGCGTAGGCCGCACCGTCGGCGGGGCTGCGCAGCGAGATCGAAGGCCCACGGCTGTCTACGACCGTGTACGAGTGGGTCGCGGTCGAGTCGTTGCCGGCAGCGTCGGTGGCGGTAACGCTGAAGCTCTTCTTGCCCAGCGTCGAGGTGTCGAGCGGCTGGCCGTCCGGCACGTCGCCCGTGCAGGAGGCCAGCCCCGAGCCGCCCTCCTCGTCCGAGCAGGAGTAGTCGGCCGCCACAGAGGCGCCGCGCTCGTACGTGGCGCCGTCGCCGGGCGTGCGCAGGTCCACGCTCGGGTCGGTGCGGTCCACCACGCTGTAGCTGTGGCTGACGGTGGTCTCGTTCCCTGCCCCGTCGGTTGCTGTGACGCTGAAGGTCTTGTCGCCGAGGCTCGCGGTGTCGATGGCCTCGCCGTCGGCCACGTCACCCGCGCACGAGGCCAGGCCGGATCCGCCCGCGTCGTCGCAGGAGAAGTCCGCGGGCACCTGCTCGCCGCCCGCGTACACCGCGCCGTCGGGCGGGGTGCGAAGGTCCGCCGTGGGCTTCGTGCGGTCCACGACGTGGTAGGTCACGCTGGTCTCGCGGCGGTTGCCCTTGTTGTCGGTCGCGACCACCGTGAAGGTCTTGTCTCCAAGGCTCGAGGTGTCCAGCGGCTGCCCGTTCGGCGCGTCGCCGATGCACGACGCCACGCCCGAGCCGCCCGGCTCGTCGGTGCACGAGTAGTCGGCCAGCACCGTCTGGCCGAGCTCGAACTCGGCGCCGTCGGTGGGGTTGCGCAGGTCGATGGCGGGCGCCGTCAGGTCCGGCGGGATGCACGACTCGGCCCCGGTCAGGTCGATCCGGTAGGTCCCGCCCGGCTGGGCGGTCATGCCGAACCAGCCGGTGATCGGCCGGTTGCCGCCGACGCGGGCCGGGCCGTTCACGCCGGCGCTCGGGCTCGTGAAGAGCGCGCCCGCGTCGCCGTTCGGGTCGGCGTTGAAGGCTGAGATCGCGAGGTAGTAGACGCCCGGGTCGGTCGGGGTGAGCGGGTGGCCGGCGGGGAGCGTGGACCACGGGGCGACGCTGTCGTCGTTCGAGTAGACGGCCTTGCCGTCGGAGTTCAACAGGAAGAGCTGGGTGTCCCAGCCCGTGTTGCCGACCGTGCTGGCCGAGAAGTCGCCGCCGCCGGTCAGGCAGATCTTGAACATGTCGCGGTCGCCGAAGCCGTCGACGTTGCCGTCGATCGAGCTGAGCGGGCCGGCGGGGCCGACCTCCTGGGCGCTCGCGGGCAGCTCGCCCGTATCGCCCACCTCGCTGCCGGCGAGGGCCGAGCCGGCTGTGAACGCCATCACGATGGCGCAGATGGCCGCTGTCAGTGCAGCACGACGTCCGTGTCCAACCACGAGAGCACCATCGGCGCGCCGGGCCGGGGAGATAAGTCGAGGAAAGCTGAGCTGGACGCTCTAGAAGACGGGCGTCTCGGTGTACGTGCCGAACACGCGCTGAAGCGACTCCACGATCTCTCCCTCGCTGCAGCGGGCGCGCGCGCAGTCGAGCAGCGGGTCCATCAGGTTGGTGTCGCCGGCTGCCGCCTCCCGCAGCGCGGACAGCGTGCGCTCGACGTCATCGCCCTCCCGGCGCGCGCGAACGGCCTGAACGCGGCCGATCTGCTTGCGCTCGAGCTCCGGCGGGATGCGCAGGATCTCGAGCTCGTCGCCGGTCTCGTGCTGGTAGCGGTTCACGCCCACCACGATCCGCTCGTCGCGGTCGACCTCCTGCTGGTAGGTGAACGAGGCGTCGGCGATCTCGCGCTGCGGGTAGTTCTGCTTGATCGCCTCGACCATGCCGCCCAGCTCGTCGATCTTCGCGAAGTACTCGTAGGCGGCCTGCTCCATGCGGTCGGTCAGCGCCTCCACGAAGTAGGCCCCGCCGAGCGGATCGATCGTGTTCGTGACACCGGTCTCGTGGGCGATCACCTGCTGTGTCCGAAGCGCCACACGCACGGCCTCCTCGGTGGGCAGCGCGAGCGCCTCGTCGTAGGAGTTCGTGTGCAGCGACTGGGTGCCGCCGAGCACCGCCGCCAGGGCCTCGACCGCCGTTCGCACGATGTTGTTGAGCGGCTGCTGAGCCGTCAGCGACACGCCCGCGGTCTGCGAGTGGAAGCGCATCAGCAGCGACCGCTCGTCCTTGGCGCCGTAGGTGTCGCGCAGCTCGCGGGCCCAGATGCGGCGCGCGGCCCGGTACTTCGCGACCTCCTCGAAGAAGTCGATGTGCGCGTTGAAGAAGAACGACAGGCGCGGGGCGAAGTCGTCCACCTCGAGGCCGCGCGCGACCGCCTCCTCGACGTAGGTGAAGCCGTCCTTGAGCGTGAAGGCCAGCTCCTGCTGGGCGGTCGAGCCGGCCTCGCGGATGTGGTAGCCCGAGATCGAGACCGGGTGCCAGCGCGGCATCCGCTTGGCGCAGTACTCGATCATGTCGGTGACCAGGCGCATGGCCGGGTCGATCGGGAAGCACCACTCCTTCTGGGCGATGTACTCCTTGAGGATGTCGGTCTGGATCGTGCCCGCCAGGCCCTCGGCCGCGATGCCCTGCTTCTCGCCGGCCACCACGTAGAAGGCCAGCATCACCGCCGCGGGGGCGTTGACCGTCATCGAGGTCGAGACGTCGCCCATCGGGATGCCCGCGAAGAGCGTCTCCATGTCGTCGAGGGTGTCGATCGCCACGCCCTCGCGCCCCACCTCCCCCTCGCTGAGCCGGTGGTCGGAGTCGTGGCCCATCAGGCTGGGCATGTCGAACGCGGTTGAGAGCCCGGTCTGCCCGTGGTCGAGCAGGTAGCGGAAGCGCTCGTTGGTCTCCTCGGCGGTGCCGAAGCCGGCAAACTGGCGCATCGTCCAAAGGCGGCCGCGGTACATCGACGGGTAGACGCCGCGCGTGAACGGATACTCGCCCGGGAAGCCGATCCGATCGGGGTCCGGCAGGTCCTGGGAGCGGTAGAGCGGCTCGACTGTCTCGCCGGAGATCGTGCTGAACAGCGCGTCGCGCTCGGGCGTGCGCGAGTACCTCTCCCTGAACCAGCGCTCCGCGTCTGTCATCGCCCTCGGCTCGACGGCCATGCCGTCCAGTCTAAGGCGAGCTAACGCAGCTTCTGGTCGTAGCCACGGTCGGAGGGCCGCCCGACCGCGCTCGGGTCGTGGCTTGTGCCCGGGTCCTCCTTCGCCTCGATCTCCTCGTCGCTGCGTCCGGCCCGGTCCTCGCTCGGGATCGAGGCCATCGAGCCGCGCACGAAGCCCTTGCGGGCCAAGAGGAAGCCCCCCACCAGCACGACCAAGACGATTACGACGATGACTATGACCATGGTCCGGTTCTACCCGGCCAGGCAACTCCACAACCTCTGGCCCCCGAAAGCGTTGGTACCTCCATGAACCTCAAAGGATCAGCACTAGCCCTGGGCGCGATTGCTCTCGCCATCAGCCCCACAGCCACCGCTGCGGCGAAGCCTCCCAAGCCCGGTCCGGGCAGCACGCTCTCGATCGCGGCCAAGCCGAGCCCGGTCGTCTTCGGGCGCTCGACCGTGGTCTCGGGCAAGCTCGTTGGCACGAACGTCTCCGGCCAGACCATCACGCTGCGCTCGGACCCGTTCCCATTCGACAAGTTCTCGAATGCGGGCACCATCGCGACCAACGCGACCGGCGACTACGCATTCACCCAGAAGCCAACCGTGAACACGCGCTACCAGACCCGCGTGGGCAACGTGCAGAGCGCAATCATCACCGTGCTGGTGCGCCCAGCCGTGAGCCTCCACCTGAGCGACTACACGCCCAAGCGTGGTCAGCGCGTCCGCTTCGCCGGGCGGGTCTGCCCTGAGCACGACGGCGCCGTCCTGGCGATCCAGCGGCGCTCGAGCGGCAAGTACAAGACAATCGCTCACACGACGCTGAAGGACATCCCGGGCTCGACCTGCTCGAGCTACCGGCGCACGCTGCGCATTCACCGTGACGGCCGCTTCCGCGCGGTCATCGCGCGGCACGC
Organism: Thermoleophilaceae bacterium; assembly: GCA_036724195.1. Taxonomy (GTDB): domain Bacteria; phylum Actinomycetota; class Thermoleophilia; order Solirubrobacterales; family Thermoleophilaceae; genus DATACN01. The sequence continues at coordinate 1,282 of DAIMGB010000134.1, read as the reverse complement.
CGACCACGCCACAGGCCTGAGCCGCCCACGCGTGGCGCGAGTCCACTAGCGGCGCAGGCGCGCGAGCGTCCCGGTCCGCCTGCTGCGTGCCACGGCGTAGCCGCCGCCGCCCCCCACCAGCGCCATCGCCGCCGCGCCGGCTGCCAGCTTCAGCCGCCTGCCGAGCTTGTCGATGTGCATGACGCGCCAGCCTTCCTCGCGTGCCACCCGCTGCAGCGCGGAGTCGGGGTTCACGGCCACCGGGTGACCCACCGCACGCATCATCGGCAGGTCCGACTCGGAGTCCGAGTACGCGTATGACTCGTCGAGGTCGATGCCCTCGCGGGCCGCCAGCTCGCGGATGGCCTGGGCCTTGCCGTCGCGGTACGTGAAGGGGCCGTCGGCGCGGCCGGTGTAGACGCCGTCGCGCACCTCGAAGCGCATGCCTATGCCGCCGTCGAAGACCAGCACGCCGGCCAGCGACTCGGCCAGCTCCTGCGAGGCGGCGGTGACGATGTAGGCGGGCCTGCCCGCGTCCTGGTGGGCGTAGGCCTCGGCCAGCACCTCGTCGTAGAGCAGCGGAAGGACGCCGGCCAGCACGTGCGGCCCGAGCCGCGCCAGGTCGATGACCCGCAGTCCGCGGATCGCGTTCAGCACGCGCTGCCTGAGCTCGTCGCTGCTCTCGTCGGTGGATCCCTGCAGGCGGTACTTCAGGTTCGCCCAGGCGTCCGAGGCCAGCCGGCGCCGCGACATCAGCCCCGCTTTGTAGGACGCGCGCGCGAAGTGGAAAGCGCTCGAGCCCTCGATGAGCGTCTTGTCGAGGTCGAAGAAGGCGGCGCCCTTACGCGCCCCCTCCATCAGCCGCCGTTGACTTCGAGGATCACGGCGTCGCCCTGGCCGCCGCCGGAGCAGATGGCCGCCACGCCGAGCCCGCCGCCGCGGCGGCGCAGCTCGTGCACGAGCGTGGTGAGGATGCGCGCGCCCGAGGCGCCGATCGGGTGGCCCAGGGCGATCGCGCCGCCGTTCACATTGACCTTCGACTCGTCCGCGCCGAGCATGCGCATCGAGTTGAGCGCCACCGACGCGAACGCCTCGTTGATCTCGAACAGGTCGATGTCGTCAACGCTCAGGCCGGCCTTCTCGAGCGCGGCCTTGGTGGCGTTCGCGGGCGTGCGCGCCAGGTAGGGGAAGTCGTCGGCCACCGCGGCCTGGGCCACGATCGTGGCCAGCGGCGTGCGGTCGTTGCTCTTCGCCCACTCGTCGCTTGCCAGCACGAGCGCGCCGGCGCCGTCGTTCACGCCCG
>DAIMGB010000133.1:0-6041 GCA_036724195.1 Thermoleophilaceae bacterium | reverse complement strand
TCGTGACCAGCGTGTCGTTCAGCGGCGCCGCAGCGGCGGCTGCGCCCGCGACGATCCTGCGGGCGCGGTGGCGGGTGGCCGGGCCTGCTGGCGCGGCCTCGGGCTCGTCGGCGGCCGCAGGAGCGCGCTCGGGCAGCGTGACCAGCCGCAGAATCGACTCGACGCCCTTGTAGATCAGGTAGACGCCGCCGAGCGTGGCCACCAGATCCACCACCGCGCCCGGCTCGGCCACCACCAGCACGCCAGCCGCCACAAGGCCCAGCGCCCGCGCCACCCGCAGCCAGGTCGCGCTCGGCTCAGTGGCCAGCAGCTGCCAGGCGCGGCCGAGGCGGGCCTCGATGCGGATGGGGCGGATCAGCGACGCCGCCGCGCCCGCCGTGACCGCGCCGCACCCAGCGAGCACCGTGGCCGCCAGCTTGAGGTCGTCGAGGAAGGCCGCCCAGACCCCGCCGGCGGCGGCGCGCGCGCCGGACTCGTCGATCGAGCCCAGCAGCAGCGCCCGGGCGATCACCAGCGCCACCACCACCAGCGCCCCGGCGATCGCCACGCCCACGCCGGCGCGGAAGACCGCCCGGCGGCGGTCGGCCGCCAGCCAGATGGCGGCCGCCAGCGCGGCGAAGGCGAGCAGCGGCAGGACCAGCGCGAGAAAGCGCACCTGCCTGCCGGTGCGCGCCAGGTCCCCGGTGACCGAGCCGATGTCGCGCTGCAGCAGCTCGTAGCGGCCGTCGTCGCGCAGCTGCTTGGCAAGCTTGGGCTGGACTGCCTCCAGGGCGCCGTGGAGCAGGGTACCCACGTCGCTCACCGTCAGCGTGACGGTGTCCTCGTCCCGCCTGAAGATCGCCCGGTGGACGTCGCGCACGCCGGCCTGGAAGAGGTTCACGAACGCCCTGCTGCCCACGATCGCCTCGGCGGCCGAGCTGATCAGCGGCCGGGCGGCGAGCACGTCAGGTTGCGCGCGCACGGCCTGGTCGGTGATCCGGTCGGCGATCAGCGCCTTGACGTCGTCGTTGCGCAGCGCGGCGGTGGCGCGGTTCGCGAACTGGTCGGAGTTGAAGAGGGTCCGCGAGAGATAGCCGGCAACGAGGGCACAGAGCAGGAGCGCGACGCCCGCCACCAGCAGGACGCGCGCGAGCGCCTCCCGCCTGCTCCGGCTAGCCATAGGGTTCGTCGCGCTTGCGCACCGCCTCCTTGAAGCCCGCCTCCATGGCGCGCTTCTGGAAGGCATAGCCCTCCTCGGTGTGGCGGGCGACCCCGTCGAAGAGCGTGCCGAGCGTCTGGGTGGCCGCCAGGCCCTGGGCCTCGACGGTGGAGTTCACGAGCAGCTTCATCATCACCAGCTGGTTCACCGGCATGAGCGCGATCCGCTGCAGGAGCGCCTCGAAGCGCTCGTCGAGCTCGGCGGCCGGCGGCGCCTCGATCGCCAGGCCCCAGTCGAGCGCCTGCGCGCCGTCGATCAGGTCGCCGGTGAACAGGAGGCGCTTGGCGCGCTGCGGCCCGAGCCGGTGGGCCCAGAGCGCCGTGGTGGGAGATCCCCAGACGCGCGCCGGCGGGTAGCCGATGCGGGCGTCCTCGGCGATCAGGAGCAGGTCGGAGCAGAGCGCCATGTCGGTGCCGCCCGCCACGCAGAAGCCGTGCACCTTGCAGACCACCGGCTTGTCGGAGTGGAACAGGCTCATGAACCCGCGAACGTTGCGGCTCATGCCCTGCCAGTCGAGCACCGGGTCCCAGACCTCGCCGGGGTCGTGGTTCGGCATGCCCTGCTCGGCGAACTCCTTGAGGTCGTAGCCGCCGCAGAAGCCCTTGCCGTTGCCGGACAGCGCGATCACGTGGATCTCGGGGTCGAGGTTTGCCCGCTCGACGGCCTCGGCCAGCTCGCACGGGGTGTCGAGCGTGATCGCATTGGCCCGCTCGGGTCGGTCGAGGGTGATGCGGGCCACGCGCCCGTCGCCGGCGTAGGTGAGGGTAGGCATCAGCGGTGGACCGCCGCCAGCAGTGAGGCGTACGAGCGAACGAGCAGGGCGCGCTCCTCAGCCAGCATCGGGTCGTCGGGGTCGCAGCCGGCGTCCACCCAGCGGTCGGACACGTCCATGGCCTTCGCGCGCAGCGCCGCGGCCTGGCGCACGTCGGCCGGAGCGGCTGAGTAGGAGTAGGCGTACAGGTTGGTCAGCGCCGTGATCAGGTCCTCGTCCGTGCCCGGCTTCTTATCGCGTTGATTCTCCCGGTGCGCGCCCCACCACTCGACCTCGAGCTCGGCTGCGCGCCGCGGGTCGAGTTTCGAGTTCTCGCTGACCTTCAGCAGCCGGTAGAAGTCGCGCATCAGCGCCCGCGCCGCGTCCGGGTCGTTGTTCGGGACGGGCGCCCACCTCTGGTTGGCGCGCAGTACGAGCCAGGCCCCCATGACCGTGCGCGCCCAGTTCATCTCGAAAGCGCTCCTGACAAGCCCGATCGACGCGATCAGGAAGGCGATCCACTTGCGCCGGTAGTAGGTCTCCCAGGCCCTGCACTCGAGCCGTCCGACCGCACGCGGGTCGAACGAGCGCATCGGGCGCTACGCGGCGAGCGTGCGCGCGAGGATCGCCTCGGCGTCGGTGCCCGCCGGCAGCGTGCCGAAGGCGCGGCCGCCGTCGCCCAGGCGGGCCGCGCAGAAGGCGTCCGATACCGCCGCCGGCGTGTTTCGCACCAGCAGGCTGGCCTGGAAGGCCAGGCCCAGCTGCTCTACCAGGCGGCGCGCCTCGAACTCGGGCTCGGCGGGCTCGGCCGGCAGCCGGTCGAGGTGGGCGTCGAGCAGCGCGTTGGCGCCGCGCGCGAGCTCGCACTCCTCGAGGAAGGCAGGCAGGGCGTCGGGCTCCTTGAGCATCGCGCGCAGCACGTCGAGCGCTGCCACGTTGCCCGAGCCCTCCCAGATCGAGTTGAGCGGCGCGTCGCGGTAGAGGCGCGGGAGGCCGGACTCCTCAACGAAGCCGTTGCCGCCGAGGCACTCGAGCGCCTCCCCGGCGTGGGCCGGTGCGCGCTTGCAGACCCAGTACTTCATGACCGCCGTGGCGAAGCGGCGGAAGGGCCCGTTGTCCTCGTCGTAGGCGCGTGCCACGCGCATGGCGGCAGCGGTGGCGGCCTCGGACTCGAGCGCCAGGTCGGACAGCACGTTCATCATGGCCGGCTGCTCGATCAGCGGCTTGCCGAACGCCGAGCGGTGGCGGGCGTGGTGAACAGCCTGCGCCAGCCCCCAGCGCATGCCGGCGGTTGAGCCCAGCAGACAGTCGAGGCGGGTGTGGTTGACCATGCGGATGATCGTGGCCACCCCGCGGCCCTCCTCGCCGACGAGCCGGCCGCGCACACCAAGGAACTCGACCTCGGACGACGGCAGCGAGCGCGTGCCGAGCTTGTCCTTCAGGCGCTGGATGCGGAAGCCCGGGTCGCTCGACTCGAACACGAAGCACGACAGCCCGCTGGCGGTCTGGGCGAGCGTCAGGAAGATGTCGCAGGGCGGGTAGGAGCAGAACCACTTGTGGCCGGTCAGCTCGTACTCGCCGCCGCCCGCCGGCTCGGCGCGGGTGGTGTTGGCGCGCAGGTCGGAGCCGCCCTGCTTCTCGGTCATGGCCATGCCGCAGAGCGCGCCCCGCTCGTAGTCGGGCAGCGTCAGGCGCGGCTCCCACTCGGCGGCGAGCTCCGGCTCCTGGCGCAGCGCCGGCAGCGCCGAGTAGGTCATCGACACTGGGCACATGACGCCTGCGTTCGCCTGGCTCCACACGATCATCAGCGCCGCGCGCACCAGGTGGGCGCCCGGCTGCGGGTCGCGCCAGGGAAGCGACGGGATCTCGCGCTCCACCGCCTCGCGCAGCAGCCAGTGCCACGACGGGTCGAGGTCGACCTCGTCCACGCGGTTGCCGTAGCGGTCGTGGGTCACCAGCCGCGGCTCGTTGCGCTCGCACCGCTCGGAGTGTTCGATCGCCTCCGGGGAGCCGGCCAGGGCGCCCGCGTCGCGCAGGCGCTCAACGCCGAAGGAGCCGCCCTCCCGCTCGACCGCCTCGCGCAGCGGCAGGTCGGCCTCGAACACGTTGTAGGGGGCCAGCGGCGGCGGCTGGTTCTCGACCTCGTGCGGATCCCGCCTGCCCGTGCTGATGCTCATCCTCGCTGAAGGGTACGTGACCCGCGGACCGCAACCCTCCCTAGGCTGGGGTGTCTCGATGGGCATGACCCGCGCGATCCTCCTCAGCCTGGTGCTGCTGCTGGCCGTGGCGCCGGCGGCGGAGGCCGCCAAGCGGCGCGTGCCCCAGGGTTTCTTCGGCGCGATGTACGACCGCGGCGTCGCGAGCGCGCCCGAAGCCGATCAGGACGAGCAGAACGCGCTGATGGCGCGCTCGGGCGTGGAGTCCGCGCGCGCCGTCTTCTCCTGGGCGGCGGCGCAGCCGCAGCCAGACCAGCCGCCGGACCTGAGCCAGACCGACGCCCTGGTGGCCCGCATGACCCGACGGGGAATCCGCGTGCTGCCGGTGGTGATCAGCACCCCGGAGTGGGCGCGCCGCTACCCGGACCTGGCCGCTTCGCCGCCGACGAGCCTGAACGACTACGCCGGCTACCTGCGCGCGCTGATCGAGCGCTACGGGCTCGCCGGCAGCTTCTGGTCGGACCATCCCGAGCTGCCAAAGCGACCGCTTCGCGAGTGGCAGATCTGGAACGAGCCGGAGCTCGACGGCTTCTGGGCCAGCCCCAACGAGCCCTGGGAGGAGAGCTACACCGACCTGCTGCGCGTGGCGCACGACACGGTCAAGCAGTCGGATCCGGGCGGAAAGGTGGTTCTTGCCGCCCTGGCCGACCTCTCCTGGCGCCACGTGCAGAAGATCTACGACGCGGGCGGCCGCGGCCTGTTCGACGTGATGGCGATGAACTTCTACACGGCGAAGCCCAGCGACGACGTGCGCGCGATCCGCCACGTGCGCAAGGTGCTCAAGCGCAACCACAACGCGCGGATGCCGGTGTGGCTGACCGAGATCGCCTGGCCGGCGGCAAAGGGGCGCGACAAGCCCCACGCCAAGTGGCAGCGCGCCTGGTACCAGACCGACAAGGGCATGGCCAAGCGGCTGTCCCAGGCTTACGCCGTGCTGGTGAAGTACCACCGCTCGCTGCGGCTGGGACGCGTCTACTGGTACACGTGGAGCTCGGAGTACACGCGCGGCGACCTCTTCAACTTCGCCGGCCTGCTCAGCTTCAACGGCTCGGTCTTCAAGGCGCAGCCCGCGCTCAGGGCCTACCAGCGCAGCGCCAGGCGCTACGAGGGCTGCGCCAAGACCAGCCGCGGCCGCTGCCGGTAGGGGTTGCAACCCAAAACGGTGACAGGTAGCGTGCGCTCATTCGCCGCGCCGCCCCAGTCATCGTCGCGCTGCTGGCCCTGCTGGTGGCTGCCGCTCCGGCCTCCGCACGCGGCTTCAAGTACGGCGTCGCCGCCGGTGACGTGAGCTCTTCGAGCGCGTTCCTGTGGACGCGCTCGGACAAGGCCGGCCGCATCACGCTCCAGGTCGCACGCGACAAGCGCTTCCGCCACGGCGTCAAGACATACAAGCTGCGCTCGCGGAAGTCGCACGACAACACCGTGCAGCGCCGTGCCACGAAGCTGAAGGCGGGCAAGCGCTACTACTACCGCTTCGTCCAGGGCACGCGGAAGAGCTCCCGCGGGACGTTCGTCACGGCGCCGAAGTCGAGCTCGAACGGCACGGTCAAGTTCGCCTGGAGCGGCGACACCGACTTCACCAAGGCTCCCGGCGAGAAGGCGCCGCACTGGAACAGCGGGGGCGTCTTCCAGCGCATGGCGCGCGAGAAGAACGCCTTCAACATCCACCTGGGCGACACGATCTACTCGGACACGGAGGTCCCGTTCCCCGGTGGGCAGCCCGCGCCGGCCCTGACCGTCAAGCAGAAGTGGGTCAAGTACAGGCTCAACATCGGCAACCGCTACCTGCGGGCGCTGCGCTCCAGCGGCGGCCTCTTCTCACAGTGGGACGACCACGAGTTCATCAACGACTTCGCCCGCGGCGAGAACTCGTTCC
>DAIMGB010000132.1:2483-6049 GCA_036724195.1 Thermoleophilaceae bacterium | reverse complement strand
CGCCCGCACCTCGCGCCTCGTGTCCCGGCTGACCGGCTACCCGGTGCAGCCGAACAAGGCGATCGTGGGCCGAAACGCCTTCGCGCACGAGGCCGGAATCCACCAGGACGGCGTGCTGAAGGAGCGCACCACCTACGAGATCATGGACGCCACGACGATCGGCCTCGAGCAGAACTCGATCGTGCTGGGCAAGCACTCCGGCCGCCACGCGCTGCGAAAGGCGCTGGAGGAGCTGGGCTTCCAGGTCGAGGGCGCGGCCCTGAACGCGGCGTTCAAGCGCTTCAAGGCGGTCGCGGACAAGAAGAAGAAGGTCACGGCGCTCGACCTGGAGGCGATCGTCTCGGACGAGATGAAGCAGACGCCGGCGGCGTACGAGCTCGAGTCCTTCGACGTCGAGGCCTCGTCGGGCCGCGCGCCGCTGGCCAGGGTGCGCGTCAGGGGGCCGGGCGGCGACGTGGCGGAGGGCAGCTTCACCGGCGATGGCCCGGTGGACGCCTTCTTCAGTGCGCTGAACATGGCGGTCGGCAGGGAGGCGCGGTTGAAGGAGTACCACGTGAGCGCCGTCACCGGCGGCCGCGACGCGATGGGCGAGGTGTCGGTGCTGCTCGAGCTGGGCGGCCGCCTGGCGCAGGGCGTCGGCTACTCCACGGACATCCTCGAGGCGTCCGGCAAGGCCTACCTGAGGGCCATCTCGAACGCGCTCGGCGAGTCCGCCTCCGCCGAGGCGGAGCACCACCTCGAGCGCGAGGCACAGCAGACTCCGACTCCGTGAACGACGACTTCAGCTGGAGGGACCACGAGCGCCTTGTGCGCTTCGGCCCGGGTGTGGTCGGGGAGGCGCCGGACCTGCTGGCCGAGCGCGGCTTCCAGGACTACGTGCTGCTCACCACCGAGCGGGCGCAGGAGCACTGGCCGGGGCTCGAGCAGCGCGCCATCGAGGTCCTGCACGTGCGCCCGGGCAAGGTCGACGAGATTTCCGCGGAGCTGCTGGACCGCGTGGCCGGCCGGCCGCTGGTGGCGCTGGGCGGCGGCCGCGTGATCGACACAGGCAAGGCGCTCGCGGGCGCAATCGAGGGAGGACGCAGCGCGGCAATCCCCACCACGCTGTCGGGCGCGCCGATGTCGGGCAGCCACCGCCAGCCGGCCGCGGTCCAGAACGCGCGCCTGACGCGGCCCGAGCTGGTGATCGCCGACCCCGCGCTGATGGCCTCGCAGCCCGAGCCGCAGATGGCCGCCAGCGCGATGAACGCGCTGGCGCACGCCACGGAGTCGCTCTACACGCCGCTCGCCAACCCTGTCGCCGAGCTGGCCGCGCTCGAGGCCGCGAGGCTGATCGCGCTGGGCCTCACCGGCGCCGAGGTGGACCGGCCGGCTCTCGCGCTCGCCGCGATCCTGGCCGGCTTCGCCGTCGGCTCGACCGGCCTGGCCATTCACCACGCCACCTGCCAGACGATCGTGCGGGTGAGCGGCTCGCCGCACGCCGAGACGAATGCCGTGATGCTGCCGCACTTCGCGCGCCTGATGGCCACCCGGGACCCCGGCGCGCTGGGCGCGCTGGCGGAGGCGCTGGGCGACCCGGTGGGGGAGGCGGGCGCCGCGGCGGCGCTCATCGCCCGGCTGGCGGCCCGCTCGGGTCACACGCGGCTCTCAACGCTCGGAGTCGAGGAGGGCCAGCTGCCGGAGATCGCCGAGACGGTGCAGAATCATCCCGCCCTGCAGGCCACGCCCGAGCCGCGGCCGTCGCAGGAAGACCTGCTGAAGCTGCTGCAGAGCGCGCTCTAAAGCGAATCGCTGCGCAGCCGGATGGCTGCGGGTTCGTCGGTCGTCCCACTTCCGCAGACCTGTCGGTCGCAGGCTCGCTCCTTCGTCCGCCTCCGGCTCCCTCTGACACGTCCCCGGAGAAGGATCGTTCGCGGACCACCGCTTTCAGGCGAAAGCGCTGGCGCGTCGCCGGACGCTGCTCTCACTAGCAGTCGCATACCGACGGTTAGTGAGATAAGTGCCGACGTCGGCCTCGAAGCCCTTCCTGCCGCCGACCGCCCGGAAGCCGCTCGTCGTGTAGTTCGCTCGCCAGGTTTCCTCGGCCATTAGCCCGCCCGGCGTGGCGCGGCGGCCGGATCCCGTCAAGGAGCTCGACTGGAGCGGCGAGCGGGCGCGCGAGCTCGGTGAGGCCGTCGTCGGACTCTGGGCCGAGCTGGTGGAGCGCCTGCCTGAGCTGCCGGTGAACCGCGACTTCGAGTCCGGTTCCGTGAAGGAGGCGCTACAGCTATCGGTGCCAGAGGAGCCGCTCGGCCACGACGAGCTGGTGGCGAGGCTGCGGGAGCTGGCCTTCGAGCAGTCGATGTACCCGGGCCACCCCGGCTTCCTGGCATACATCTCGGGCAGCGGCACGGTGCCGGGCGCCGCGGCCTCCATGCTGGCGGCGGGGCTGAACCAGAATGTGGGCGGCTGGCGCCTCGGCAGCGACGCCGTGCGGGTGCTGGCGGTGGACGAGCGCCGGCGGCTGCACGTGGACGCGGCCTACGGCGGGCCGGCCGTGCTGGCCGAAGACCTGAAGCCGCTGCTGGCGGGCATCGAGCACGCTGATTCGATCGCCCTGGACCCGCACAAGTGGCTCTACACCCCGCTGCCGGCCGGCTGCGTGCTGGTGCGCGACATGCAGCAGCTGGCCGATGCCTTCGCAGCCGAGGCGAGCTACATCTGGCGCGACGAGGCGGCCAACTCCGGCGTCCAATTCGCGCAGATGGGGCCGAGCTTCAGCCGCGGCTTCACCGCGCCCGGCACCTGGCTCTCGCTGCTGGCGCACGGCCGCGCCGCGTACGGGCAGCGCATCTCCCGCGACGCGGCCCTCGCGCGCTACCTCGCCGAGCTGGTCGAAGAGGCGCCGGACTTCGAGCTGGCGGCGCCTGTGGGCCTGTCGGTGTGCTGCTTCCGCTACGCCCCGGAGGAGCTGCGTGGCGACGAGCCTGCGCTGAACGATCTGAATCAGGCCGTCATGACCGCCATCCAGACGGACGGGCGCAGCTACTGCTCGAATGCGGTGCTCGACGGCCGCTTCTGCCTGCGCGCCTGCGTCGTGAACTTCCGCACCGAGGGGCAGGACATGGAGCTGCTCCTGAATGTGGCGCGCGAGCACGGGGCGCGACGGTTGGCCGGCGCCGGCGCGGGGTAGGCCCCATCCCGATGCGGTTCTTGGTGGGGGCACTCATGCTGGCGGCGCTGGCCCTGCTGCCTGCGCAGGCGCTCGGCGCCGGCGATCCGCTGCGCCCGCAGCAGTGGGGGCTCGACATGATCGAGTCGGACGCGGCCCACCAGACCACGCGCGGCGACGGCGCGGTGGTGGCGGTGGTGGACAGCGGCGTGGACGCCGGCCACGCCGACCTGGGCGGCCGCCTGCTGCCCGGCCACGACTTCGTGGACAACGACGCCACGCCGCAGGACGGCAACGGCCACGGCACCCACGTGACCGGCATCGTGGCGGCCAACGCCGGGAACGGCGTGGGCGTGTCGAGCGTCGCGCCCGGCGCCCGGATCCTGCCGGTGCGGGTGCTGGGCGACGACGGGAG